>JALRBB010000464.1 GCA_023257915.1 Quisquiliibacterium sp.
CGGTGCAGACGGAGCTGATCGAACTACGTCCCAAGGCGCACAGCGAGGTGATCATCTTTTCGGTAACGAACAAGATGGGTCTGAACGAGGCTCGCGCCGCCATTGAAGAATGGCTTGCCCCCGAACAAACACCAGCCGTGGCCGTCGACGAGCCCGACACCCAATATCGCAAAACACAGGATTCCGAGAAATGAGCAAGAACACCGAACGCCCGACTGCGCAATTTCCGATGCTGCGGATGCGCCGGCTGCGCAGGGATGACTTCACGCGTCGGATGGTTCGAGAGACCACGCTGAGCGCCGATCACCTCATCTATCCGGTGTTCGTGATGGAGGGAAGCAAGCAACGCGTCGACGTGCCTTCGATGCCGGGGGTACAGCGCCACACGGTCGACAAGCTGTTCGAAATTGCCGAGCAGTGCCTGGAGCTGCGGGTTCCCGTGATGGCCCTGTTTCCAGTGATCGATCCGGCGATCAAGACCCCCGACGGTGCGGCCGCCACCGATCCGGACGGCCTGGTTCCGCGCGCGCTACGCGAATTGAAAAAGCGCTTTCCTGAACTGGGCCTGCTGACCGACGTCGCGCTCGATCCGTACACCAGCCATGGGCAGGACGGTGTCATCGATGACGACGGCTATGTGATCAATGATGTGACGGTTGAGATTCTGCGTCGACAGGCTTTGGTGCAGGCCGAGGCCGGTGTCGACATCGTCGCACCTTCCGACATGATGGATGGGCGCATCGGCGCGATCCGCCTATCCCTCGAGGAGGCCGGTCACATTCACACCAGGATCATGGCTTACAGCGCCAAATACGCCTCGGGTTTTTATGGTCCGTTCAGGGATGCGGTCGGCTCAGCGACCAATCTGGGCAAGAGCGACAAGAAGACCTACCAGATGGACCCAGCCAACTCGGACGAGGCGCTGCGCGAGGTGGCGCTCGATCTGCAGGAAGGTGCCGATATGGTGATGGTCAAGCCCGGAATGCCCTATCTCGACGTGGTGCGCAGGGTCAAGGATGCGTTTGGCGTTCCCACGTTCGTCTATCAGGTCAGTGGCGAGTACGCGATGCTCAAGGCGGCAGCAGGCAATGGCTGGCTCGACGAGCGGACCGTGGCGATGGAGTCGCTGCTGGTCATGCGCCGTGCCGGCGCCGACGGCATCCTGACCTATTTTGCGCTGGACGCCGCACGCTGGCTGGCTCGACGCTGACCAGGCGAACGCGGTTTCTGCTGTCGGGGCCTGCCGACTGCCTGCAACCCGGGCGCCAGCGTTGCCCAGGACGATCGACACAACGAGGAGACCGATGCGGCTATTGCTGATTCAGGCTTCGACAGTTCGGGAGCTCGACAGCCCCCCGGAGCAACTCGGCGCCGGGGACTTGCTGTGGTGGGACTGCCTCTATGACGAAGCGCGACAGTGGGTTGCTCCGCTTGAGCAGCTGACCAAGGTCCCGATTTTGGAGGACCACCTGCTCGACGCGGAAAATCGCAATCACCCGTCGTATTTTGACTCTACCCGTCACTACGAAATGATCGTGTTCCGCGGGCTTGCGGTGGCCCCGCCTGAGCAAGCTGAAACAGGCGCGCTGCGGGCAGTCACGCGACCGACAACGTTTTTCGTACTGCCCAGGGTCCTGGTGACCGTCCGCCCCGCCGACAGCCGGACGATCCCGGCCATGCAACAGCGGCTGATCGCGGCAAACCAGCCGCGCACGCGACTGCCGTCGCGTCCGGAAGACCTGATGCTGCGCCTGCTCAATGGCATGGTGGATCGCTATCTGGAGCTGCGCCAGCCGATGTCTGATCAACTGGAACGCTGGCAGCGTCGCCTTCTCGATCCGCGCCAGGGGTTTCGCGACTGGTTGACGCTGCTCGAGACGCGTGGCGAATTGCGCAAACTTGAGCAACTGTGCGAGGAGCAGCTAGACGCCATTGCCGAATGGCGTAACGAACGCATGGACGAAGACGATGGTGATGATGGCCTGAACACGCTCAGCGACGCGCAACTGGTGCGGGCAAACGACGTCTCGGAGCACGTCAACCGGGTGCTGACCCATGCGCGACGCGCGCAGGAATCCGTCGAAACCGCCGTGCAACTGCACTTTTCGATGACCGCGCATCGCACGAACGAGATCATGCGCACGCTGACCGCCATCACCGCAGTGTTCCTGCCGTTGACGCTGATCACCGGAATCTTCGGCATGAATTTCGAGCATATTCCAGGCATGTCGTCGCCGAGCGGTTTCTGGATCACGGTCGGCGCGATGGCGGTGCTCGCCTTGCTCCAGGTGGCGTACTTCAGGGCGCAGCGCTTTCTGGATCGTCCAGGCTCGTTCCGGCGTCGACCGCGGCGCCCGGGATCGCGGTAGTTCTGACTTGCCACCGCCTTCGCATCTGAGCCCGGCGCCGGGCCAGAGTCAATCCGGACTCTTGGAGACACCTGCGGTCGAGTCGATCACCCAGCCCGCGTAAGCGGGCGAAACCCGATCAGCCAGCCAGGCAATGAGTTCAGGGGTCTCGTACGGATGCAATTCGAGCAGGCGCGCAGCCAGTGCCTCATACGCGGATGGCGTTGTCTTGATCAGCATCGGAATCTCGACCGCCGTTTCAGCGATGCCTTGCCATCGATAGACCGAATGACAAGGGGCCAGCAGGTTCACGCATGCCGCCAGGCGCTCGGCCACCAGCGTATGCGCAATCTTGTCGGCAACCTGCCGGTCCGGCGCATTGGTGGCAACGATCAGGACGTTTTCGCTCATCGGGCTCTCCAGACTGATCAGAGTCGCAGCTGCTGCCTGCGGTTGCTCAAGCTGCAAAACGCCTTTGTGTGAGCTTGAGCGCGACCCAGATCGCCGCAAGGCCGTATGTCAGCAGTAGCAGCAGATTCGTCCAGGGCTCCTGTGGCAGCCGACCTAGCACCAGCGGTCTGGCCAATTCGACGGCGCAGGCCATCGGCAGGTATGCCGCAATCGTTCCGAGCCATGCAGGGAGCTGGTTGACCGGATAGTAGACCCCCGACAGGAAGATCATCGGGGTGAGAAACAAGGTGAAGTAATAGGTGAAGAAATCGTATCCGCGAGCCAGGGCATTGAAACAAAGCCCGATCGCTGCGAACACCAGACCCGCGAGCATAACCACCGGCACGACCAACAACAAAGTCGGTTCGCGCGAGATACCAAGCAGGAAGACCACGATCAGGATCGCGCAACCAGCGAAAGTCGCCTTCGTCCCGGCCCACAACCATTCTGCGATGACGATGTCGTTCAGCACCAGCGGCGAATTCAGGATCGACTCCCAGGTGCGCTGGACATGCATCCGCGAAAACGCCGAGTACAGCGATTCGAAGCTCGCCGACATTGCCGCGCTCATGCAGACCGCACCGCCGGCGAGAAACGCGATGTAAGAAACGCCATCGAGCTCAGGCAACAGGCGTCCGAGCCCGTAGCCAAACGCCACCAGGGTAATCAATGGATCGGCCACGTTCGCGAGGATGCTGGCGCGGGCGAGTTTTCGCCAGACCAGAAAGTTGCGCAGATAGACTGGCAGGAATCGCAGCTGCGTCACAGGATCTGTACGAGCAAGCCGGTCTGGATCTGCTCAGTCACGCAGGTCCCGGCCGGTGAGTTTCAAAAACACGTCCTCGAGATTCGCTGGTCGCTTCAGGTAGCGCAAACCCTGGAACTGTTCAGCGGCAGCGATGACCGGTGACGCATCGTCACAGTACACGAAGGCGGTATCGCCGACGAGTTCCAGCCGCCTGCAGCATTGCTGTACTGCGGCATGCGAAGCCCAGTCGGCCACCCGGTCGCCGCTGACTTCGACCACTTGCGGTTCGATCTGATCACGCACCAGTTGCTCCGGGGTATCCAGTGCGATGCGTTGACCGTGATCAATGATGGCAAGACGCGAGCACAAACGCTGCGCCTCCTCCATGAAGTGCGTGGTCAGCACGATCGTCTTGCCGGCCGCCAGCAAATTGCGCAGTCGCTCCCAGATCAGGTGACGCGCCTGCGGATCAAGACCGGTCGTCGGTTCGTCCAGAAACAGCAGATCCGGATCGTTGACCAGTGCGCGCGCCAGCGCGAGTCGACGGCGCATGCCACCCGAGAGTTGATCCACCCGAGCCTCGGCGCGCTGCGACAGGCCCGCAAACTCCAAAAGCGCTGGCAAACGCTCGCGTATCTGATCGCCCGGCAGACCAAAGTAGCGCGCGTACACAACGAGATTCTCGGCGACCGTAAAATCCGGGTCGAGCGCATCCGCCTGCGGCACCACGCCGACCCGAAGGCGAGCAGTCTGCGCCTGCGCTGGAATCGAATGCCCGAGCAGCGAGATCTCGCCTGCATCCGGCATCATCAAGCCGAGCAACAGTTTCAGCGTCGTGCTCTTGCCGGCCCCATTTGGACCCAAAAGGCCGAAACACTCGCCTTGCCGGACCGCGAACGACAAGCCGTCGACCGCGGTCGCGTCACCAAAGCGCTTGACCAGCGAGCGCACGTCGAGCACCGTTCGCGCAGACTCAGGCGTGGGCATGCGAAT
>JALRBB010000467.1 GCA_023257915.1 Quisquiliibacterium sp.
CCGGCAAGACCGCCGGCTTCGTGCTGCCGCTGCTGCATCGCCTGAGCACCGGCCCCGCGCCGGCCCGTAACGCTGCCGGCCGCTGGCCGATTCGTGCACTGATCCTGACCCCAACCCGCGAGCTCGCGGCGCAGGTCGAGGAAAGCGTGCGCGACTACGGCAAGCACCTGAACATCACGTCTCTGACGGTGTTCGGCGGCGTCAACATCAATCCGCAGATCAGTGCGCTCAGGGGTCGAATCGACATATTGGTGGCCACCCCCGGCCGCCTGCTCGACCATGTGCAACAGCGCACGGTGGATCTGTCCAGCATCGAGACGCTGGTGCTCGACGAAGCAGACCGGATGCTCGACATGGGCTTCATCCGCGACATCCGCAAGGTGCTCGCGCTGCTGCCCAAGCGCCGCCAGAACCTGCTGTTCTCCGCGACCTTCTCCGACGAGATCAAGGCCCTTGCACACGACCTGCTCGACAAGCCCGCGACCATCGAAGTGGCGCGCCGCAACGCACCCGCGGAACTGGTCGAGCAGTCGGTGATCCAGGTCGACAAGCCGCGCAAGCGCGAACTGCTGTCCAAGCTGGTGCGCGAAAACGACTGGCATCAGGTGCTGGTGTTCACGCGCACCAAGCATGGCGCCAATCGACTGACCGAGCAGCTCAGCCGCGACGGGATCAGCGCACTCGCGATCCATGGCAACAAGAGCCAGGGTGCACGCACCCGTGCACTGTCCGAGTTCAAAGACGGCAGCCTGCGTGTGCTGGTCGCCACCGACATCGCGGCGCGCGGCCTGGACATCGAGGAGCTACCGCACGTCGTCAACTTCGAGCTGCCCAACGTGCCGGAAGACTATGTGCACCGGATTGGTCGCACAGGTCGCGCCGGCATGAGTGGCGAGGCGATCTCGCTGGTCTGCGTCGACGAGCTCAAGTTCCTGTCTGACATCGAGAAGCTGATGAAGCGTCAGCTGCCGCGTCGCAAGATCGACGGGTTCGAGCCCGACCTGAGCATCCGACCGGTGCCGATCCCGATGGGACGCACCGCGCGTGGTCAGCAGTATGACGATGGACTTGGCGAATCACTGGTCCCGAAGGAGCAGCCTCGCAGACAGGGCCGCGGTCAGCCCTCGCGCTCGGGCACCAACGGCCACGCGCGGCCTGCCGGCAACGCACCGACGCGCGCCGCAGCTAGCCCGCAACAACGTGCGGGCGGACAGCACAAGCCACGGGTCGCCGACTCTCGAGCAGGACAAGCTGGCGGTTCACGGGCACAGCAACCGGAACAACAGACGCGAACCGGCAGCAATACGCAGGCAACCCAGACTGCGCGAACGTCGCCGGCAAGCAGCGGATCGAACAACGGAGCACCGCAATTACGGGGCGGATTCCGTGGCACAACGCGCCCGGGCCGGTTTCGCTGATGCGAGGGCGCGCGCTCTGAGGTGATTTGAAGAAAAACCAGGTTGCCCGACGAGGCAGATTTTTGATCTGCCCCGTCAGGGCAATCGCGGCAAGGCGCGTCCCGAATGACGCGCTCGCGCGCTCAGAGCTTGAACTTGATGATCTTGTTCGTCTGCTGACCCAGACCTTCGATGCCGACCGACACCACGTCGCCAGCCTTCAGGAACTGCGGAGTCGGCTTGATGCCAAGTCCCACGCCCGGGGGCGTACCGGTGGTGATCACATCGCCCGGGTTCAGCGTGAAGATCGAGCTCACATAAGCAATCAGGGTCGCGCAGTCGAAGATCATCGTCTTCGTGCTGCCGTCTTGCATCCGCTTGCCGTTGACATCGGTCCACATGTGCAGGTTTTGCGGATTTTTCACTTCGTCGGCGGTCAGTAGCCACGGACCGATCGGACCGAAGGTATCGAAGCCCTTGCCCTTGTCCCAGGTCGGGCCACGCTCTTGCTGCCACTCGCGCTCGGACACATCGTTGACCAGCACATAGCCGGCGACATGCGACAGCGCGGCCTTCTTGGTCACGTAGCGCGCGCGCGTCCCGATCACGATGCCCAGCTCGCACTCCCAGTCGGTCTTGACCGAGTTTTTGGGCAGCATGATGTCGTCATTGGCGCCCTGCATCGACGAGAGCGTCTTGTGAAAGACGATCGGCTCCTTCGGGATCGGACTGCCGGTTTCGGCCGCATGGTCCGCGTAGTTCAGACCGATTGCGACGAATTTCGTCGAGCCGGTAAACGGGATGCCCATGCGCGGCTTGCCACGCACCAACGGCAGCTTGTCGGCCTTGAGCTTCGCAAGCTTGGCCAGACCCTTGGCTGACAACTGCTCAGGACCGATGTCGGCGACGACGCCGGACAGGTCGCGCAGCTTGCCGTCGGCGTCGATAAGGCCCGGCTTTTCCTTGCCGGGTTTGCCGTAGCGAACCAGTTTCATTCCAGTAGCTCCTTCGAGGATTGACGTTCTAAACGCATGGGCCGGAGAACGTGCCGGTGCGGCTGAACGCGCACCTGACACTTTCCGGGTGATGGATCATGCCACGACAGCCCTGCGCGGGCGCATCGCCCCGATCGTGACATGCGATTTCAACGCGGCTCGAGTTTCGGATACGGGCCATCGATGAAGACTTGCGATTCGAGCACCCGACGAGTGACCTCGCGGCGATTGATCTTGCCTTGTGGATTGCGCGGTAATGCATCGAGCGCGACATGCAGGCGCGGTCGCTTGTGCTGCGACAGCGACGCGACCCGCTCGATCGCCTGCTCGCGCCAGCCTTGGCCAGCCTGCTCGGCCACCGCGATGATCACCTCGCCCCAGTAGTCCGATTCGAGCGAGGTCACGCACACCGGACCGCATCGCTCCAGCCCCTGCAACAGCGCCTCGATCTCATCCGGATTGACCCGATAGCCGCCGGTCTTGATGACGTCTGCCTCGCGCCCGGTCAACACCAATCGCCCCATCGAATCCAGATAGCCGAGATCACCGGTGCGATGCCAGCCCTCGGGCTCATGCGCGATGAAACCGTCCACCCCGATCATGCCCAGCGACATGTGGCGCGCACGCAGCCAGACTTCGCCAGACGCGTTTTCCGCCTCCAGACTGCCCTCGTCGCGCACGGTCTGCGCCTGCGTCGCAGCAACCGGATTGATCCGGATCTCAACGCCGCTCGCGGGCCAGCCGACACAGGCGCCCGGGCGCGCAGCATGAACATCGAAATAGGCGTCCACATCGGCCGGCTCGAGTACCGTGATCGGATTGACGCATTCGGACTTTCCGTAGGTGATGCGCACCACTGGCCCGAACATGGCACGCGCCTTGCGATACAGCGACGCCGGCAAGGCTTGGGTTCCGGTGAACACGCAGCGCACACCGTCGAAGCGCCGCGCGCCGAATGCGGTCGTGATCTTGGCAAGCACCGTTGGCGGCGCAAACAGCGCGTCCACGCCCGCACTCGTCAACAACCGCTCCAGGACGTCGAGCTCGACGCCACCAAGCAGGCACACCTCGCCGCCGTAGGCACACCACGCGTAGGTCAGCAACGAGGCACCGTGTGGGAATGGCGTCATCAGCACGATGCGCTCACCGCGAGCGGGCACGAACGGCAGCGTCGCGCGCAGCAACTGCTCGCCGGCCCAGCGACTGCCATGGTCATAGACCACCGCTTTCGGCCGTCCGGTGGTGCCTGAGGTGAACAGCATGCGGCTATGCGCCTGCGCCGGCACCGGCGGCAAGGTCGCGCCATCATCGGCCAGATCGAGCTCATCGACCAGCACGGGTTCAAGACCAATCCGGCGCAACTCATCCGCCCGCCGGGCATCGGTCAGCACGGCCTTGAACGGCACGAGTTGCGCGCTCCAGGCGATCTCGTCGGCGGTATAACCCCAGTTCAGCGAGACTTCGGCGGCACCGCTCAGGCGCACACCGTACGAGGTCCATACCGCCTGCAGACAATTAGGCAGCAGCGTGGCGATCGGATCGCCGGGGCGCAGTCCCGCAGCAATCAGACGCCCGGCGAGCCCATGGGCGTTCTTGGACAGTTGCGCGTAGGAAAGCCCGCGCCGCTGACCATCGGCCACCGCATGCTGATCTCCGAAGCGTTGCGCGACGACGCGCAAATCCGCCGACCAGGGAATCCGGTTCATTTCCCCATCATCAGATTCGGGAACCACAGGGAAAGCTCGGGAACATAGGTCAACACAAACAGCAGCAGGATCATCAACAGAATCAGCGGCGCAGTGCCTCGGATCACCTCGGCCAGCGGTGTATTCGAGATATTCGAGACGACGAACAGATTCAGACCGACAGGCGGCGTCAGCAGCGCCAGCTCCATGTTGATCACCATCACGACACCGAAATGGATCGGATCAATACCCAGGGGCTCGAGCATCGGTACGATGATCGGCACAATCAGCAGCATCACCGAATAGACTTCAAGGAACATGCCCAGCACGAACAGGATGCAGTTCATTGCCAGCAGGAACTGCCAGGGCTCGATCCCGGATCCCGTGACCAGTGCCACAGCACCCGCAGTGATGCCCTTTTCAGTCACCCAGTGCCCGAAGGCCAGAGCGACCGCAATGATGATCATGATCACGGTCGCGTTGCGCACCGAATGCGCCATCACCGGCAGGATCTCGCCAATCCGGATGCCGCGGTAAACGAACAGCGACAAAAAGACCGCAACGACTGCTGACAGCGCAGCCGATTCGGTTAGCGTAACGATGCCTCCATACAAGCCGCCGAGCACGATGACCGGAATCATCAGAGCCGGAATCGCTCTCCAGGTCGCGCGAATTCGCTCGGCCGCCGGCGCAGGGCTTTGCGAGGCATAGCCGGCGCGACGACTGAACCAGATCACGTAGGACGCGATCAGACCGGCCTGCAATAGACCCGGAACCACGCCGGCCAGGAACAACCGGGGCACCGACAGATCGGCCAGGACTCCATAGACAACGAATGCCAGCGACGGTGGGATCAGGATGCCGAGCGTGCCCGAGGCACCGACAACACCGGCGGCAAAACGTTGCGCATAACCACCCCGCAGCATTGCGGGCACCAGGATGGTGCCCATCGCAATTGCGGTCGCGACCGATGAGCCGCACATCGCCGCAAAGATTGTGCAAGACACCACGCAGACCAGGCCAAGGCCGCCACGAAAGCGCCCGACCCAGGCGTCTGCGGCATCGATCAGCGCGCGCGCGACGCCGCCACGTTCCATGAACGTCGCAGCGATCACAAAGTATGGCACTGCGAGCAGCGTGACCGAATTCAACTCGTCGATCAGCTTTTGCGCATAGGGCAGCAACTGTCCCTCGACCGCGAACATCAAAACCGAGGTCGCGCCAAGCGTCAGGTAAATCGGCGCACCGATGAACAGCAGTGCGAAGAACAAGCCAAGGGCGAGATATGTCATTTCAGCCCCTGGGCGTCAGTTGGATAAACAAACGCCGCACATAACCCGCCATCAGCGCCAGCCCACCTGCTGGCAGGGATGCGATGAAAATCCACATCGGAAAACGCAACTCGGTGGTCGAGACCTCGTTGAAGTCCCAGGCATCGTAGGCGGCCAGTCCGCCATACCAGAGCATCAGCAGGCCGAATCCGAGCCCGAGCAGATTGGCAAACACCTCACAGGCATGACGCAATGGCGGCGGGAACATGCTCAGAAAGAGATCCGCCTTCACATGCCGGTCTCCCAGCGTTACCGACCCCAGCGACAAGAGCACCGCCCAGACGATCAGGTAGACCTGAACTTCCTCGACCAACTCAAGAATTAGCGAGGGAAACATGCCGCGCACGACGACGTTGTACGCACAAAGGCCGAGCGCGGCGAGCGCAAAGCCGCCGACCAGAATGTCTTCGAGCCGGACCAGCCAGGAGCGCCTGTTCAAGCCCCCGTCATGGTCCTGCCCGAGTTCACCGGCAGCCTTGTTTTGGAGCGATTCAAAGACCGCCGCCTGCCCCTGCGCGACGGGTTGACGACGGTCATCGCTCATCTCAGAACTCCACGCCTGCGGCTTTGAGCGTGGCCATCGCGCTGTCGATCACTTCCTTTTCGATCTTGAGCTTTTCGATCAGGCCCGGCTGGGTCTGCATCAGCAGCTTGCGCGCAGCGGTGCGATCCGCATCCGACGCGCGAACCGCCTTCATTCCGCCCTTGATCAACATGTCGCGCGCTTCTGCCTGGGCCTTGCCCGCGCTGGCACGCTCTTCATCCGCAGCAATGTTCCAGGCATCTTGCACCGCCTTTTGCATTTCCTTGGATTGCTTGGACCACCAGGACATCCGGATCATCGGAACGTACTGCCCGAAATACTGGCAATCCTCGAACGAGTACTTCAGACCCGCCTCATCGAGCTTCGATGTGCGCACGCTTTCGTAGGTGGTTGCAACCGTCGCGATCACGCCCTGGTTCAGCGCGCCAGGCAGATCCGGGAACGGAATCAGTACTGGCGTACCGCCAAGTGCGGTCATCCTGGCAGCGTTAGTGGTGCCGCCCGGATAACGGATCTTGCGACCCTTCAGGTCATCGTAGGTGTTGACCGCCGCATCTGCGGCAAAGAAGTGCTGGCATCCGAGATCAAACCACTTGCCGAGCACCTTGACGCGCATCCGCTCCTCGAATTTCTTGCTGAGCACTTCGCCGAGCGGTCCGTCCATGACCTTGTGAACAATCGGGCCTTCAAGACCGTAGAACATCGGCAGGCTTTGCAAGGCGGCAACCGGTGCAACACCGTCGAGCTGCCAGGTACCCGGGATCGCCATCTCGACGGCATCCTGACGCAGCGCCTTCGGAATGTCCCGGTCGCGGAACAACTGGCCGCTCGGATAGATTTCGATCTCGAGCTTGTCGCCAACCCGCTTCTTGAGTTCTTCGGCGAAGCGTGCCGCACCCTTGTTGCGGATATGGGTGGGATTGGTTTCCAGCGAGATACGGAACTTCTCGGCCGAGATGGCCGGAGCCGCGCTGAATGCGGATGCAACGAGCGCCGTGGCGCAGGCGAGCATCATCGAACGCCTTGTTTTCATTTCTGTCTCCTCGTGTATCGGGACCTGCCCGTGTGTTATCGCCGCAGCAATGTACTCATGAATGCCACGCGCGTAAAGAAAACTGACAAAACCTGATCAAACACCGCTTACTTAGCGTGCGAGCATCGCCATGTTGCGCACCGAGCGCAAGTCGGTGAGCTTGGCGTACAGCGCTGCGCCGTCGACATCGGCTGCACTCGCGGTGCAGTCCAGAAACTTGCTGCGCAGATCGTCCCCCTTGAGAGGCGCCATCGCATTGCCGCGCGCGAAGCGAATATCGCCCGACTCCAGCGTCGCGCCGTCGTTAAGAACGATCTGCACGCTGTCGTGCATCGAGAACACCGGCTCGATCGGGCACTGTGAATCCACGGTGCTGATCTGCACCTTGCCCATCGCCTCGCGCACCGGCGGCTGATTGACGAAACCGTCGGTCAGCTCCGACAAGCCGACCTTGCCGGCGACCAGCGCCGAGGCAACCGCGAACTCAAGACTGAACTTCGCCTCCAGTCCCGTGACCGGGGCATGATTGCGCAGCATCGAGGCCTGCGCGACGCCGATCCGGGCGCGTACCTGTTTGACGTCCGCAGGCTTCAAACCGCGCTCGCGCGCGATGTCGAGCACGCCGTCGATGACACGATGCGTCGCATAGCAGGTCGGATACTTCTTGATCGACAAGCCGTAATCGAGAACCCGCAGCTTGCGCCCGAGTTCAGAGGCCGACGATGCGCGATCGACCCGCCCGGCCGGCGACAGCGCGGCAAGGTAACCGGCGTGATGTTCGATCGCGTCCGGCGCTGCGGTCAGGCCAGCCATCGCGAAGCGGACCGCATCGATACCGGCGGCTGCGGCGCGCCCGGCGTGCAGCGGTTTGGTCATCGTGCCGAAGTTGGCGACCAGACCACCGGCCATGCTCGCGGCGAGCGCGATCGCATGGCTGGTCTGCTGCAGCGACAGCCGATTGAGCCGGGCAACCGCCGCGGCAGCGCCAACAGTGCCGAGCACCGCGGTCGGATGCCAGCCCTTCAGGTGATACGCGTCCTGCTCGCGGGCGAACAACTCGGCCCAGACCTCGTAGCCGACCAGATAGGCGATCAGTGCGTCCTGCCCGCTGGCGCCAAGACGCTCGCTCTCGGCGAGCACCGCTGGCACCAGCACCGTGCTTGGATGCCCCCCGAGCGCAACATCATCAAAATCCAGCGCATGACCGGCGGCACCGTTCACCAGCGCCGCGTCGGCACTTGCGGCCTTCTCGCCACCAAGCACCAGCGACGCCTCGGCGACCGATGATCCGCGCGCGGCAACGAACTGCCGTGCGATGCGCACGACCGGTTCGTCGCGGCCGGCAATCATCGTGCCGATTGTGTCTGAGAAACCGGATTGCACGATCTCGACCGCGCGCGCCGGCAGATCGGGAAACTGCGCGTCGCACACGAAGGACGCGAGTTCGGAAGTCAGTCCTGGCATATCTCCTCCTAAGCATTGAACCGGCGCAATGCACGCCTGTCGTTGATTGCGCACGCGTTTCATCGACGCGTGCGTCGTTGTGGTTTGAGAATCAGTAAGAACGCGGCAGTCCGAGCACATGCTCGGCGATGTACGACAACACGAGGTTGGTCGAGATCGGCGCGATCTGCATCAAACGCGTCTCTCTCCATTTACGCTCGACGTCGTACTCCTTGGCATAGCCGAAACCGCCATGGGTCTGGATGCAGGCCTCGGCCGCATGCCAGGCTGCCTCGGACGCAAGCATCTTGGCCATGTTCGTGTCGTCACCACAAGGCAGTCCGGCGCTAAACAGCGCGGCGGCCTTGCGCAGCAGCATCGCGGCGGCCTCGGTCTCGGCAGGTGCGCGCGCGATCGGGACCTGGATGCCCTGGTTCTGCCCGCTCGGCCGATCGAACACCACCCGCTCCTTCG
>JALRBB010000474.1 GCA_023257915.1 Quisquiliibacterium sp.
CTGATTGTCTTTTGGCGTCATGGTTGGCGGATGAAACATTGCATGACCGCGAAATCACCTGATTTGCCGGTCACGCTGGCCGGTCGCATTAGACACCTCCGGCAACCCGATTTGTGTCGGGAGTGCAAACTCTTGGATCAACCGCTGGTCATTAGGGCGCTGTCTGGCTTGGATTCAGCGCCCGGTGGCAAGGTCGGATGCTGGGGCAGACTTTTCTCGCAAACCCACCGATTGCGCAAGGCAACGGTGGGTTTTTTCTGCACTGAGTAGCTGGGTGGTCACTGTGCTACTCAAAGCGCTCGACTGTGGCGTTTTCAGCGGCATGCAGTCTTGTTGGTTATGCTGGACGCAGCGCTTCTCCAGTGACCGGGACGCATTTTTGATTCGCGGTTGCGACCGCTGTAATGCTAGTCGTTTGCGCTGCGGATAGTTTTTAAACACGCCTGTTTTACACGACGTGTCCGCCCTTCAATCGAGCCGTCCGAGCATCGATACAGGCACCGACGCTCCTTACCTTGCACCACTTTTTCCGATTCAAGCTTACATGTAAGCGTTTTATTGGCTTGAGCCGAACTAGCCCACAGGAATGCCGACAAAATCAGGGTGCCAGCGGCCAGGGTCAGATAAGCGTTCCGAGACATGAGCGTTTTATTGGGAAAAATGACACAGGATGCATTCTAACGAATGTATTTCGGAGAGCCGGAAAGCGACGGATATTTGCGCCGGACAGCTTTACTCGTTCAACTAGGCCGCCTGCAGCCCGCGCTCCGCGATCGTGATCCGCTGCAGCAAACGGCGATGCCCCTCATAACCACCGGTCGCCTTGTGCACGAGACAGCGGTTGTCCCAGAGCACCAGCGTACCGACCGCCCAGCGATGGCGGTAGATGAATTGCTGCTGCCCCATGTGCTCGTACAGTTGCGCCAGCAGGTCGGCAGACTCGTTGTCGGGCATGCCCTCGATGCCGATCACGTACGCGGCGCTGACATACAGCGCGGTGCGGCCGGTTTCCGGGTGGATGCGCCCAATCGGATGGGACTGGGTTCGCATCGCGGTCTCACTGAAGCGAATCGCCATCGATCGACCAGCCGCACGGTCTTTTTCGCCGTAGGCCCCCTTGGGCGAATACCCGCGTCGCGCCGAATGAATCGCCTTGCGATCCGTCACCGCGGCCTTCAGCGCGGCCGGTAGCGAGTCCCAGGCCGCATACTGATCGGCGAACAAGGTGTCCCCGCCGACCGGGGGAATCACGCAACCGTACAACGCAGTTCCTGCAGGAGGCGAGGGCAAGAAGCTCCAGTCGGAATGCCAATTCTCGGCAAACAGGCGCGAGGTCTCGTCGGCTTCACGGCGAATCTCAACCACATGCTTGTGACCCGGGATCGGCGCGATGTATGGGTCCTCACCGCGCGGACCGATCAATAGCGTGAATCGCTCCAGATCCTCGACGGCAAGTTGCTGATCCTCAAAGGCGATCACCTGATGCTTGAGCCAGATCTCGCGGATTCGGTTCACAGTCGCAAGATCGAGCGGAGCCGAAAGATCCACACCGCGCACGCTCGCGCCACAGGCGGCCTGTGCCGGCTGAACACTGATCATAGGATTGCCCTCTCCCTTGCGGCCAAGCTGGCCAGGTCGCTCTTTGAATCCGGCGGTCTGAACTTGCAACCCGCCTATCGATCCGCATTCTGCCCTGACTTTGCGACTTGCCGCGTTTCATCCTGGTGAACGGGGCTGCGGCGGCTGGTCATCATTGACCCTGATGCCCCTGGCCAGCAGTTGCCGGTCAAACAATGACCGGCCAAGAAAGCTGCGCGAGATCTGCGCCGCAACCACCACACTGACCAGCGACAGCACTGCCCATTCGTAGCTGCCAGTCATCTCGAACACAATCACGGTGGCGGCCA
>JALRBB010000479.1 GCA_023257915.1 Quisquiliibacterium sp.
TCAACCAGGGCCTCGTCGAGTTGCAGCAAGGGCTCGCCACCGGTGCACACCACATAGCGCCGCCCGGAGCTGTCGTGCTGCGGCCAGCGCGCAGCGACCGCTTGCGCGAGCAGTTGCGCGGTCGCGAACTTGCCGCCACCCTCGCCATCGGTGCCGACGAAATCGGTATCGCAGAACTGGCAGACCGCGCTCGCACGATCCTGCTCCCGACCGGTCCACAGATTACAGCCCGAGAACCGGCAGAACACCGCGGCACGGCCCGCCTGGGCGCCCTCGCCCTGCAAGGTGTAGAAGATTTCCTTGACGCTGTAGGTCATCGCCGCCTCAGACCGGCAGTGCGGGGCCGAGCTCGCCCCACGACAGGATCGCGCCGCAACCGCGCGTCTGGTACAGATCGATCCGGTCGAGCTGTGGAAGCAGCGGCGCGGCTGCATCGCGGATCCAGTGCGCAAGGCTGGCCGCGTCGTTGTCGCTCGCTCCTGGCAGCTCATGCAAGGGGTGATGGTCCAGGCGCCGAAAGATCGGGTCGAACAGCGTCTTCACGTCCCCATAGTCAATCGTCCAACCCTTGATCTCGTCGAGCGGCGCATGCAGGTGCAGCCGCAACGTGTAGGTGTGTCCATGGATGCGCCGACGCGGATCCCCGGGCGGTGCCTGCGCCAGACGCATCGCGCTATCGAGCGTCAATTCCTTCCAGATCCGGTAGTGATGTCCGTCAAAGTGCGCGCCCGCGCTGGCGGTCTCATAGACCGTGACCCAGGACAACTCAGGCAGATGCGGCTTGAGCTGCGCCCAGATCCATCCGGAAATCATTTCGCTGGTCGGATTTTCCAGACCGGGAATGTCGTTCAGACAGGCGTGATCGAGCCGTGCGTGCAATGGCGCCCATAAGCGATCAATGTGGTCGTAGTCGATCGACAATGCGCCCGGCCCCATGTCCTTGTCGGCATGCAGGATCACCTCAAAACCGTGGCCATGCATGCGTCCGCACTTGTGACCGGCCGGCACGTTCGGCAGCTGGTGCGCCGACTCGAAGCGATAGCGCCGCCAGACATGCGCATGGTCATGGGCGTCCAGGTCGACCCCCTGTTGCGCGGTGCTCTGGATGCCGATCGTGTCCAAGCCCGGCAGTTGCAGCCGTTTGCGCAGCCAGCGCGCCAGGTTCTCGTCGGTGGGCTGCTCCATCGTCTGATTCAGCTCGGCGTAATCGAACGGTGCCAGCGTCTCGCGCAGCAGCGTTGCGAGCTCCTCCACTTCGCCGCCGGGAAAACTTGCCCAGCCATGCGGCAGCGCCGCCCGCAGATCGGCCAGGAAGCTGTGCCCATGCAAGCGGTGCGCGCGATGTCCGCTTGGCAGCATCGACACGCGACGCGCGGCCTCGAATCCGGCAGCCGCCGCGATCAGCAGATGCTCGGCCATCTCAGCCTCCGGCGAAACGCCGCAGCAGCGGGTCGCCTTGATTGGCCTGCGAAAAGCCTTTCGCGCGCAGCAGGCAGGAATCGCACTGTCCGCAAGGCTCGCCCTGTGGGCCCGGGTCATAACAGCTGCTGGTGATCGAATAGTCGACCCCCAACGAAAGACCAGCCTCGATGATCTGCGCCTTGCTCATGCTGATCAAAGGCGAATGAATCTTGAGGGTTTGCGTACCCTCAACACCGGCTTTGGTTGCCAGATTCGCCATACGCTCGAAGGCTTCGATGTACTCGGGACGACAGTCCGGATACCCGGAATAGTCGAGCGCATTGACACCGACGAAAATATCGCTGGCCCCGAGTGTCTCGGCCCAGGCTAGCGCGAAGCTGAGAAAAATCGTGTTGCGTGCCGGGACATAGGTGATTGGAATGCCGCCGGCGATCTCATCGGCGCTGCGCGATTTGGGCACGGCGATGTCCGCGGTCAGCGCCGAGCCGCCGAAGCGGCGCAGATCGATATCGACCACGACATGGCCGGCAGCGTCCCCGAATCGACCGACCCCATCAAGCTCGCCATCAATGAGTGGACCGGTCAGCACATCACGACCTACATCGCCGGCGAGATCCTCAAGCGCATGGGCTACAACGTCGAGTACGTGACGGCCGGCTCCTTCC
>JALRBB010000518.1 GCA_023257915.1 Quisquiliibacterium sp.
CGATTTTAACACATTGCAGCTTAACCAAGCTCCGCGAGTGTCGAGGCAACCAAGGGGTAGCGCAGTGCGACACGCAATTCGTCATGCAAGCGCTGATTCGACAGCCGACGGGACTCGCGCATGAATGACAGCATCATCGGCGTCACCAGCGCCGGGAGTTCTGCACGGCTGACCCTGGGTGGGCGCGCCAGCCCGGTTGCGTCCGCGACCATGTCGAAGTAGTCGCCCATCTTCAGCTCGTTGTCGTCGACCGCGTTGTACACCCGTGATGGACGCCCGCGGAACAGAGCGAACCAGCAGATACGTGCGAGGTCGAGCGCATGGATGTGGTTCGTGTACACATCCTCATCGGGGTGCAAGGCCGGCAGTCCGCGTTGCAAACGCTCGATCGGCAGGCGGTCCTGCGCGTAGATGCCAGGCGCGCGCGCGATCGCAACGCGAGCCAGGGACTGTCGGTTCGCGCGGCGAAACACCTGTTCGCCATCCACCCGTCGATGTGCCCGCGCACTGGATGGTCTTGCGGGGTAGGTCTCATTCAGGCGCGCGCCGCCGGCGTCGCCATAGACACCGGTCGTACTCACATAGACCCAGCGGCGCGCAAAGGGCGATGCGCGACGTCCCGGGATTGTCCGCAGCAGTCGTGGGCCACTGGCAGGGCGCGCGAATACTGCGGCGGTTTTTTTTCTCATCAGGCTTGCTGGCGTACCCGTCGTTAGTGATGCGATCAGGCGCCTGCTGTGGGAGTCGCGTGCCCCTTCGCCCGGTGGCGGTGCCAGCATCGCCATCCAGTGTGCGAGGCCGCGCAGACGAGCCAGAGTGCTCCGCGAGGACAAGTCAGCACGCAACACATCGATGCCAGCCTTGCGTAGCGCCTCAGCAGAGGATTCGCTGCGCACGACACCGATCGCACGGATTCTGTCCGGCGTATGCATCGACGCCAGATGGGTGGCCAGGCGAGTGCCGACATCCCCGCAACCGACGATCAGCAGTGTCGGGCGTCTGAATCGTCGTGGCAACGCGCGATAATAGGGGGGTAAGTTCATCGAAACGTTCCAAGTGAGTCGGAGATTATGAGCGCTACCGTCACCGTTCTGCCCAGCGGCAGGCAATTCAGTGTCGAATCAGACGAGACCATCCTCGAGGCGGCACTGCGCCAGAACGTCATCCTCCCCTATGGTTGCCGCAACGGTGGTTGCGGTTCCTGCAAGGTCAAGATTGTCGACGGCATGATCGAGCAGGGCACGCATTCGAGCAGTGCGCTCAAGCCGGAGGAGGCTGTCCAGGGCTTCGGTCTGATGTGCTGCTCCAAGGCCAGCGCGGATGTCACGATCGAGGCACGTACCGTGGTCGGCGCCGGTGATATTCCGATCCGCAAGATGCCCACCCGGATTGCTTCGATTGCAAAGCCAGTGGTCGACGTGGCGGTATTGCGGCTGCAACTGCCGGCCAACGAGCGCATGCAGTACCTGGCAGGGCAGTACATTGAACTACT
>JALRBB010000536.1 GCA_023257915.1 Quisquiliibacterium sp.
GGTGGTTTTCATCGTGTCTCCATAACAGTTGTTTGAGCTCGCAGCGCCGCTTTCCCAGTCAAGGAATCGCGGTATTAGCGGGCTAGCATCATAGCGGTCCGGCAAGCCGGTTGCGCGATGCCAGCGCGGGGAACAGGCGTATCCAGGCGAGCGCAACCAGAACGGTGCCGATACCGCCGACCAGTACCGAGGCCACCGGCCCCCACCACTGGGCGGTGACGCCCGATTCGAACTCGCCCAGTTGGTTGCTCGCCCCAATGAAAATTGAGTTAACCGCACTGACGCGACCGCGCATTGCGTCCGGGGTTTCGAGCTGCACCAGCGACTGCCGGATCACGACATTGACCATGTCAGCAGCACCGGACACCAGCAGTGCCAACGCCGACAACAGAAAATCACGCGACAGACCGAATACGATCATCGCCAGGCCGTAGACCGCAACCGCAGCGAGCAGGCGTGGCCCGGCAGCGCGCTCGACGGGCCAGCGCGCGAGCAGCACCGACATGATCAGTGCGCCGACCGCCGGCGCGGCGCGCAGCACCCCGAGCCCCGCGGGGCCAACCTCGAGCAAGTCACGCGCGAAAATCGGTAACAGTGCGGTCGCCCCGCCAAGTAGGACAGCGAACAGGTCGAGAGAAATCGCACCCAGCAGCAGTTTGCGGTTCCAGATGAAGCGCAAACCGGCGAACACCGAGTCCAGCGAGACCGGCTCGCGAGCGGGCTGCGCCGCAGGAAGGCGCAGCGACGCGGCGAGCAAGGTGGCCACCGCAAAGGCCAGCGCACAAACCCCGTAGACCACAGACGCTCCGAGCGCGTAGACGAATCCGCCAATCGCCGGCCCTCCAATGACTGCGGCCTGCATCCCGGCCGAGCCGAAGGCCATCGCGCGCGGTAGCAGCGCCGTCGGGACCAGCAGCGGCAGCAGGGCCTGCTGCGCCGGCATCTGGAACGCCCGGGCCGCGCCCAGCATCACCGATACCGCCAGCAGTGTCTCGCGGCCGACGAGCGAGCTCAGGCTGGCAAGCAGCAACACCATCGCGACGAGGGCCTGCAGCGCCAGACTGGCCGACACGATGCGGTCGCGCCTGACGCGATCCGCCAGATGCCCGGCCGGCAGCGCCAGCAGCAGCGCCGGCACGAACTGAAACAGCCCGACCAGACCCAGATCCCAGGCGCTGGAGGTGAGGTCGTACATCTGCCAGGCAAGTGCCACCATCAGCATCTGGCTGGCGCCGGTCCCCGCGACCCGCGCAAACCACAGGCGCATGAAGTCACGCTGGCACAGCAGATCGGAGAGCTGGTTGGTGGGCATGGCCGCGCATCATAGCCGGCACAGGTATTCTTCGGGCCATGTATGCGCAGCATTTCGGCCTGGAGCGGGCGCCGTTTTCGATCGCCCCGGATCCGCGCTACCTGTTCATGAGCGAGCGCCATCGCGAAGCGCTTGCGCACCTGCTCTACGGTGTCAGCGCCGGCGGAGGGTTCGTCGTGCTGACCGGCGAGATCGGCGCCGGCAAGACCACGATCTGCCGAAGCTTCCTGGAGCAGATTCCGCAGGGTTGCCGAGTCGCGTATGTCTTCAACCCGAAACTCACGGTGCACGAGTTGCTCGCCTCGATCTGCGCCGAATTCGGCGTGCGACCCGCGACGCAGGAAGGACGTGAACCGACGCTCAAGGATCAGGTCGACGCGCTGAACAGGTCGCTACTGAGCACCCATGCCGAGGGCGGCAGTAGCGTGCTGATCATCGACGAGGCGCAAAGCTTGTCGCCGGATGTGCTCGAACAGCTGCGGCTGCTGACCAACCTGGAAACCAATGAGCACAAGCTGCTGCAGATCGTGCTGATCGGCCAGCCGGAGTTGCGCGAGATGCTTGCCGCGCCCGGCATGCAGCAATTGTCCCAGCGGGTGATCGCACGCTATCACCTGGACGCCTTGCAAGCGGAGGAGACCGCGCTGTACATCCGCCATCGCATGACGGTGGCAGGCCTGCGGGGTGCGCTGCCCTTCGATGCGCGCGCGCTTTCGCGTATCCACCGCCTGACGCGTGGCGTACCACGACAGATCAACCTGTTATGCGATCGCGCGCTGCTCGGTGCCTATGCCCGCAGCGTGAGTCAGGTCGACGTCGCCGCAGTCAACGAAGCAGCCCGTGAGGTGCTGCCAGAGTCCGACTCGAGAAACGCCGCGACGCCTCGCGCAGCAAAGGCCGGCGTGCTGACCAGCTTGATCCTTGCCGGCATTCTCGGCGCCGCAGCGACCGCGCTGCTGCTGCGCACCGAGACACCGATACCGCCAAGCGCTGCCCGTAATACCGCCAGCGCATCCGAGCCCGAAACCCCGGCGGCTCAGCCGATCGCGCAGCAATCGGTCAGCGTCATCAGCCCCAACGAACCGGCGCCATCCAGCATGGCTGGCAATGCGCCGCTTCAAGTGACCGCACCCGAGCCGTTCGACCTGCCAACCGGGTTCGATTCCCTGGTCGGGACCGACGAGCCGGTCTGGCAAGCGCTGGCTCAGGCATGGTCGGCGCCAGTCGGCGCCGGTGACCCATGCGCCGGCCTGGCAGCCTCCCAGCTGCGCTGCTATCGCAACCGCCAGGCCACTCTCGCGCTGATTCGCCAGCTCGACCGGCCCGGCATCCTGACTTTGCGTGACGCACGAGGCCGCAGCGCGCCGGTGCTGCTCGCCGGGCTCGGGGCGCGCGACGCGTTGTTGCGCATCGACGGTCGCCTGCGTACCGTGACGCTGGTCGCACTGGCCGACTACTGGCGCGGGGAGTTTGCAACGCTTTGGCAGATTCCGACAGGACCGGGCTCGGATAGCGACCAGTCCGGCGGCGCACCGTCTGCGAGATGGCTCGCCGGCCGGCTTGCGCAGGTCGATGGTCGTGCGCTCGCCAACCCGCAGGCCCCGGATGCGGATGAATTGCGCACCCGTATCCACACCTTCCAGCTTGCGCAGGGACTGCCGTCCGATGGGATCGCAGGTCCGGTCACGCTGATGCAGCTCAATCGCGCCACCGGGTTCGACGAACCTCATCTGCTGGTCGTGCCAGCTGCGCCAGCACCGGCGCGCTGACTGCAGGAGCATCACGATGTCGCTGATCCTGGACGCGCTTCGAAAGGCCGAGACCGAACGCCGGCTCGGCGAAGTGCCGCGCCTGGATGCGCAGCCAGCGCCGGCCCCGGTGGCGCGCAGGCGCGCCGCGTCCGCCAGGATGCGCTGGATCTGGGGCGGATCGCTGGCGGCGCTCGTAATCCTCGCATCGGCGATCGCCTGGCAATCCATGCGCCCGCTGGCCCCGCGATCGACTCCTGAAGCGCGTATGCCCACATCACCGCCCTCCTCGATCGCCCCGCCGGTTAGCGCTACTGCCTCCCAGGCTCCAGACCCGGTTCGCGAGCGATCGGTCGCAGCAAAGCCGACTCCAGTGGATTCCTCGGCACCCGACGAGCGCCGGCCGTCACCGAGCGTCGCGATGCCAGGCCTAGCCCCACCTCACCAGCCTGACCGGCCTGACCGGCCCGACGCGCTGCCGACACAGATGCGCGCCGAGCTTCCGCCGCTCACGATCAGCGGATCCAGCCATTCGCCACACGCAAGCGAGCGG
>JALRBB010000540.1 GCA_023257915.1 Quisquiliibacterium sp.
TGGTGCACGTCTCTGAAATGGACTGGACCAACAAGAACGTGGCACCTTCCAAGATCGTGTCATTGGGCGACGAAGTCGAAGTCATGGTTTTGGAAATCGACGAAGACAAGCGTCGCATCTCCTTGGGCATGAAGCAGTGCCGCGCCAACCCCTGGGAAGAGTTCGCACAAAACATCAAGCGTGGCGACAAGGTCTCTGGCCCCATCAAGTCGATCACCGACTTTGGCGTGTTCATCGGCCTGCCCGGTGGCATCGACGGCCTGGTGCATCTGTCCGATCTGTCCTGGCACAAAACTGGTGAAGAAGCGGTTCGCGACTTCAAGAAGGGCGACGAGGTCGAGGCTGTGGTTCTGGCCATCGACACCGAGCGCGAGCGCATCTCGCTGGGCATCAAGCAGCTCGAAGGTGATCCGTTCAACAACTTCGCCTCGACCTTCGATAAGGGCGCCGTTGTTCGCGGCACCATCAAGAGCGTCGAGCCCCGCGGTGCTGTGATTGACCTTGGTGATGACATCGAGGGCTATCTGCGTGCTTCCGAGATCTCGCGCGATCGCGTCGAAGATGCTCGCAACGTGCTCAAGGAAGGCGAGGAAGTCGAAGCGATGGTGATCAATGTCGATCGCAAGACTCGCTCGATCAGCTTGTCGATCAAGGCCAAGGACAACGTCGAGACCGCCGAAGCCATGCAGCGCATGCAGGCCGAAAGCAGTGCGGCAACCGGCACCACCAACCTTGGTGCGTTGCTGCGGGCCAAGCTCGACGGCCAGCGCGACCAGTAAGCAGGTTCCGAAAAGGCTCGGGCTCTCGTGAATCGCCAAAGGCCATTGGCCCCGACGATGACGAAGTCCGAGCTCATCTCGAGACTTGCTGACCGGTATCCGCAACTGGTCACGAAGGATGCCGAATTCGCGGTTAAGACGATTCTCGATGCAATGACCCGAACGCTTGCCGAGGGTCGGCGCATCGAGATCCGCGGGTTCGGCAGCTTCGCTCTTTCGCATCGCCCGCCGCGCATCGGGCGAAATCCGAAATCCGGTGAACGCGTGCAGGTCCCAGAAAAGCGGGTTCCACACTTCAAGCCGGGCAAGGAATTGCGCGAACGCGTCGACGCCGCACTGCGCGGCGACGGCTGATCACCAGAGGGGTTTCAGCCGATGCGAATTTTTTCCTGGATCTTCCGAGCGGCCCTGTTTCTCGTGGCGCTTGGCTTTGCGTTGTCCAATACCGGTGTCACCGAACTGCGATTTTTCGGTGTCGATCTGGTCTGGCGCGCACCATTGGTGGTGTTCCTGCTTGCATTTCTGGCAGCGGGAGCGATTTTGAGCCTGCTGGCAGGTCTGCCCGCCTGGTTCCGGATGCGGCGCGAGATTGCGCGCTTGCGACGCGATCTGCGGGTTGCCGAGAAAGCGCTGGCCACTGCGCAGCGTGGCCCGAATCCCGACACGCCGGACTCCGATCTGCTCGGACAGCATTTGCTGCCCCCCGGACCCTGACGGGCTGTTTCGTCCGTCCCCCTACTGACCGATCCGTCCGATGGAGTTTGAGTCCTGGTGGCTTGCGGCGATCCCGCTGTTCTTCGGGCTCGGTTGGGCTGCTGCGCGCGTCGATCTCAGACATGAACCTCGCAAGCGTGGCGCTCTGCCCGACGCCTATTTTCGTGGCCTGAATTTCCTGCTCAACGAACAGCCCGACAAAGCGATCGACGCATTCATTGATGTCGTCAAGCTCGATCCCGAAACGGTCGAACTGCATTTTGCGCTCGGCAACCTGTTTCGCAGACGTGGCGAGTCCGATCGCGCGATCCGTGTCCACCTGAATCTGGCCGAGCGCGTCGATCTGGATCGCTCGCAACGCGAGCATGCCTTGTTCGAGCTTGGGCAGGATTACCTGAAGGCTGGGCTTTTGGATCGTGCCGAAGACGCGTTCAACCGGCTCGATGCGACCGAATATGCAGGTGCCGCGCTGCGTCACCGGATGGATATCGCACAGATGGTGCGTGACTGGCCCTTGGCGATCGATCTCGCCGAACGCCTGTCGCGCGAGCCTGGGCAGGCGCGAAGCCATGAACTTGCCCACTTTCGCTGTGAAATGGCTGTGCGCGCGCTGCAGTCGGGTTCCGACGATCGCCTAGAGCAGGCCTCGCGTGAACTGGATCTTGCCGCCCGGGCTGCGCCCGATCATCCGCGTCCGTTTCTGATGGCGGGTGAACTTGCCATCGAACAAGGCGACCCAGCTCGCGCGATCCGGTTGTGGGAAGCGGTTGCGGCAAATCACCCCGCCTACCTCGGGTTGATCGCATCGGCCTGGCTCGCCGCGCATGCGGCAGTTGACCAGTCTGATGCTGGCATCGATGCACTTGTGCAAGCCCATCGCCGCAGTCCGTCGATCGACACACTGGCGGCGATCGCCGATGCGATGGAGCGTTTGCGGGGCGAGGCGGCTGCGATGACCTGGGTTCGGCAGGAGCTTGCTCGCCATCCAAGTCTTCTCGGACTCGAGAAACTGTTCGCGCTGCAAGTGCGCGGCGCGAGCGACGAAGACCGCATGCAGATCGAAACCAGCCAGAAGGTGCTGCAGCAGCATACGCAGCGGCTGGCACGCTATGTATGCGACCGATGCGGATTCAAGGCGCGCAGTCACTACTGGCAATGTCCGGGCTGCAGCCGTTGGGACACTTACGCCCCGCGTCGGATCGAGGAAATGCAACGATGAGCGCAGTGGATCGCAGCACTCAGGAGCGTACTCAGTGACTGACCGGATCGATTTTTCTTCGTCGCGGGTACTTGTTGTCGGCGACGTCATGCTCGATCGCTACTGGTTCGGCGACGTCACCCGGATTTCGCCGGAAGCGCCGGTGCCGGTGGTGCGGGTTACTCGCAGCGAGGAGCGGCTCGGTGGCGCGGCGAACGTGGCCTTGAATCTTGCGGTGCTGGGTGCCCACGCTGCACTGGCCGGCGTCGTCGGCTCAGACGAACCTGGCCAGCGCATCGAGGAACTCGCCCGGGCGCAAGGGATCGATTGCCGGCTCGAGCGCGACCCTCTGCTTCCAACGACGATCAAGCTGCGTGTGATTGGACGCCAACAGCAGTTGCTGCGGATCGATTTCGAGCAGGCGCCGGATCAGCAGGTGCTGCAGCGCAAGCTCGATTCGGTTCGAGCGCTGCTCGATGACGTGCAGGTTCTGGTGCTGTCCGATTATGGCAAGGGAGGCCTTGCCCAGATCGAGATGATCATTTCGGAGGCGCTTGCTGCCGGCAAGCAGGTGATTGTCGACCCGAAGGGTGACGACTATTCGCGCTATCACGGCGTCACGATGATCACGCCGAACCGCTCGGAGCTTCGCGACGTAGTGGGCACCTGGCACGATGAGCAGGACCTGGACAGGCGCGCCCAAGAATTACGCCGCTCGCTCGCGATCCGCTATTTGCTGCTGACCCGGTCTGAAGAGGGCATGTCGCTGTTTGCCGATGACGGGCGCTTTGATGTGCCCGCGCAGGCCCGTGAGGTCTATGATGTTTCCGGCGCTGGTGACACCGTCGTTGCGGTGCTCGCGGCGATGCTGGCTGCCGGACACGATGCACGCAGCGCCGTCATGCTTGCCAATCGTGCTGGCGGTATCGTCGTTGGCAAACTGGGTACTGCGACCGTCTCGCCGGACGAGTTGTTCAATGCCTGAGTCGGTGCGCCCGTCGCGGCTGGCGCAAGCTTGTCCCCGTCAATTTCGTTCAAGGGAATGCAGTCTGTGATCATCGTGACTGGAGCCGCCGGCTTCATTGGCAGCAATCTCGTTCATGCTCTCAATCAGCGTGGTGTCACCGACATTGTCGCGGTCGACAATCTGAGCCGGGCCGACAAGTTTCGTAACCTCGTCGACTGTGAGATCGCCGACTACCTGGACAAGGGCGAATTGCTTGGGCGACTCGACAGTCTGGGCAAGATCGACGCGATCTTTCATCAGGGTGCCTGTTCGGACACGATGGAGACCGACGGGCGCTACATGATGCAGAACAACTTCCGCTACTCACTGGCCTTGCTCGAGCATGCCGCGCGCGACCAGATTCCGTTCATCTACGCGTCCTCGGCGGCGGTGTACGGTGGCTCGCAACAGTTTGTCGAGCGGCGCGAGGTCGAAAAGCCGCTCAATGTCTACGGCTATTCGAAGTTCCTGTTTGATCAGGTCGTTCGCCGGCGCCTGCCCTCGATGGGCAGCCAGGTGGTCGGTTTGCGCTACTTCAACGTGTATGGACCGCGCGAGTCACACAAGGGGCGGATGGCGTCGGTGGCCTTCCATAATGTCGGGCAGTTCCGTGCCGACGGCAAGGTCAGACTCTTCGATGGCTGGGACGGATGGAACGCGGGCGAGCAAAGCCGTGACTTCATTCATGTGGACGATGTTGTTGCGGTCAATCTGCATTTTCTCGACAACCCGGCGAGTAGCGGTATCTTCAATTTGGGCACCGGGCGTGCCCAGCCGTTCAACGATGTCGCCGCGAGCGTGGTCAACACGCTGCGCCGCCTCGCTGGAGAGTCGGAGTTATCGTTGTCCGATCTCGTCGCCCGCGGCCTGATCGAATACCAGCCATTCCCGGATGCGCTCAAGGGCAAGTATCAAAGCTTCACGCAGGCCGACATTGGCCAGTTGAGGGCTGCGGGCTACCAGGCCGATTTTCTGACGGTGCAACAGGGCGTGTCGCGCTACGTCGAGTGGCTCTGCGCCCAGGCGTAGCGATGTCCGGCGTCAGCGCGCTACGCCAATTCAGCTGTCGGCGATCCGGACGATCTGCAGCCTTCGGACTAGGCGCGATGACAGGGCTCGGCTCGCGTTGCGCGAGCGGCAGCGATGCTCTAATCGTCACCACGGCACGCGATTGTCGCGCTGCACGATGGTCCGAAGGGGGCAATCCGATGACTCGCATACCTTACGCGGCATGGTTGACTGTGTTGATGATCGCGCTGAGCGGCGGCGCGCGGGCGGCCACGGTCGATGTGAACAAGGCCAGTGCCGATGAACTCGAATCGATCGCCGGCATCGGGCCGGCGATTGCTGCGCGCATTGTCCAGCAGCGCGGCATTCGTCCGTTTCAGGATGCCCAGGACTTCGTGCAGCGTGTCAGGGGGATCGGGCAGGCCCGCATGCGCAAGCTGCAGGCGCAGGGCCTGATCGTGGGCAACGGTGGCGTGATGATCATTGCCGGACAGCGCCGTGCCGATCTGACCCGAACCCGGTCAGGCAAGGCACAGACGACGCCCCCGAGCGTCGGCGCACGCTGACATGGCGGCATTCGATCTGCGAGGCCGTGCGCGCCTGTACTGGCGTTTGGTGCGCCTGCATCGGCCGATCGGAATCCTGCTCCTGCTGTGGCCTACGCTATGGGCCTTGTTGATCGCAGCCGACGGCATGCCTCCGGCTTACCCGGCGTTTGCGTTCATCCTAGGGACGGTGCTGATGCGCTCGGCCGGCTGCGCGATCAATGATTTCGCCGACCGGGACTTCGACCGGCATGTCGCACGCACCCGCGACCGACCCCTGACCTCCGGACAGATTGCGCCCTGGGAAGCGGTCGCGGTGTTCGTTGGTCTGTCGCTGGTGAGCCTGTTGCTGGTCATCCCATTCAACGGGCTGACCTGGGCGCTCGCCTGTGTTGCCGCCTTTCTGGCGGTCAGCTATCCGTTCACGAAGCGATTTCTTGCGATCCCGCAGGCCTATCTGGGCGTCGCATTCGGGTTCGGTATTCCGATGGCCTTCGCCGCGTTGCGGGCTGAGTTGCCGCCCGAGGCGTGGCTGCTGTTGCTGGCCAATATCGCCTGGGCCATCGCCTACGATACCGAATACGCGATGGTCGATCGCGACGACGATCTGAAGATTGGCATCCGCACCTCGGCGATCACCTTCGGGCGTCTGGATGTCGCGGCGGTGATGGCAAGCTACGCAATCACGCTGGCCTTGCTCGCGCTGGTCGGGTCACGCCTGGGTTTTGCGCACTGGTCGCCCTATAACGCGGGATTGCTGGTTGCCGGCGGCGTGGCGGTCTATCACTTCACGCTGATCCGTGATCGCTCCCGGGAAGGCTGCTTTCGGGCCTTCAACCACAACAACTGGTTCGGTGCAGCGGTCTTCGCCGGCCTGGCGCTGCAATACGCCGCTCGCTGACCGGGCGCGATTCGGACTCAGTCGCGACCGAATTCGATGCCGAGTTCGGCGGACCGCCGGCAGGCGGCTTCGATTGCATCGACGATGTGGCGATCCACGCCACGTTCCGCCATCACGGCCAGCGCGGCAGCGGTTGTGCCTCCCTTGGAGGTGACCCGTTCGCGCAGCACCGAGGGCGCGTCAGCTGACTTGGCGGCCAGGCGCGCCGCGCCGCCAAAGGTCGCAAGCGTCAGTTGTCGCGCGTGCGTTTCGCTCAGGCCCATCGCCAGGGCGCCGGCGTGCATCGCTTCCATAAAGTAAAAGACATAGGCTGGACCGCTGCCACTGACGGCAGTGACCGCATCGATCTGCTCCTCATCATCAACCCAGATCGTCTGGCCGACGGCGGACAGGATCGTGTCGGCCATCTCTCGATCTTGCGGCGCTAACTCTGGCGCCGCGAACAGCGCGGTGATGCCTTCTCCGATCAGCGCCGGCGTGTTTGGCATGGTGCGGGCGATCCGGCGATGGCCGCTCAGCCAGCGCGACAGATCGTCGAAGCGAATGCCGGCAGCCACGCTGATCACCAGTTGTCCTGACATCAGTGGCGCAAGCCCGCTGGCGACCTTGCGCATTTGCTGTGGCTTGACGGCGATCACCAGAACGTCAGACTCGAGTGCGGCGGATCCTGCGCTGTCGAACACCGCGACACCGAAGTTCGTGTGTACCCGTTCGCGACTCGCTGGGTCAGGGTCGACGACGCGAATCTCTGAGGCCTTTGCGTGACCGGCCAGAAGTCCGCCGATCAGCGCACTGGCCATGTTTCCACCACCGATGAATGTGATCTTCATGATTTCTCCGTAAGCGCGCGATTGTCGCTTGTTCTGTCGGGTACGAGACCCGGTGGCCGGGCTTAGCTTCGCTCGCGCCGCACAAATTGCGAGGGACGAATACCGGCAACCACGAGCATGACTGCATAAACTGCCGCTGCAAGCAGCACCATCCCGCCGATGATCGCGATGCGCTGGAAAGGCTGTTCGCGCATGGCGATCCAGTCAAAGCGGTCGACCACAGCCAGCAGCAGCATTAACATAGTCAACAAGAGCATCAACACCAGCATCAAACAACAGCGGCAGCAACGACAACAACAACAGAAGCAACACGATCAACGCTACGTACTCAAGTATCTAACGGGACAGCTA
>JALRBB010000548.1 GCA_023257915.1 Quisquiliibacterium sp.
TGCCCGAGCCGATCTTCACGCCGGCTGCCAAGGCCGACATCGGCGAGCATGACGAGAACATCAGCTTCGAGGAAACCTGTGCGCGTATCGGCAGTGAGCTTGCTGGCCGGATCCGCGCGATCAGTCTGGAGTTGTATCGGCGGGCCAGCGAGTATGCGGCCGGCCGCGGCATCATCATCGCCGACACCAAGTTCGAGTTCGGACTCGATGCGAGCGGCACGCTGCATCTGATGGACGAAGTGCTCACGGCTGACTCTTCACGCTTCTGGCCGGCGGACCAGTATCGCCCGGGCATTTCACCGCCGTCATTCGACAAGCAGTTCGTGCGTGACTATCTGGAAACCGTACCCGGCTGGAACAAGTCGCCGCCGCCGCCACCTCTGCCGCCCGAGGTAATTGAGCGCACCGCGGCCAAGTACCGTGAGGCGCTGGAGCGACTGACCGGACGCACGCTGCAGGACTGAAACCCAACGCGATGCGGTTGCAGCTTCGCAGGTGGCGTGCCCCTGTAAAAGCCTACACCGACATCGGGAACCCGGGAGGACCCAAGGATGCAACAGGACAATCCGCTGATCGGCGTGCTGATGGGCAGCAACAGCGACTGGGAGGTGATGCGCAATGCGGTCGCCATCCTGCGTGAATTCGGCGTGCCGCACGAGGCGAAAGTGGTCTCCGCGCACCGGATGCCGGACGAGATGTTCGCGTACGCCGAGAAGGCGCGGTCACGTGGCCTGCGCGCGATCATCGCTGGCGCTGGCGGAGCGGCGCATCTGCCCGGCATGCTCGCATCAAAAACCATCGTGCCGGTATTCGGCGTGCCGGTGCCGTCGAAGTATCTGCGTGGTGAAGATTCGCTGGCCTCGATCGTGCAGATGCCCAAGGGCATTCCGGTTGCCACCTTTGCGATCGGCGAGGCCGGCGCCGCCAATGCCGCGCTGCATGCGATTGCGACGATCGCGACCACCGATGAGTCGCTTGCGCAGAAACTGCAAGACTTTCGCGCCAAGCAAACCGAGGCGGCGCGCGCGATGACCTTGCCCGACCTCTGAGGAGACAGAGTTGCTGGAGTCCCAATCGGCGCGTCATGTGCCGCAGCCTGCCCTGAAGCCGGGCGACTGGCTCGGTCTGCTCGGTGGTGGCCAACTCGGCCGGATGTTTTGCATGGCGGCGCACACGCTCGGCTACAAGGTCTGCGTGCTCGACCCGGGTGCTGACAGCCCGGCCGGTGCGGTCGCCGACCGTCATATCCAGGCCGACTACGAGGATCCGCAGGCGCTGGCTGAACTGGCGCGACTGTGCCGCGCGGCAACCACCGAGTTCGAGAACGTGCCAGCCGGCGCACTCGAGTATCTGGCCGATCACTGCGTGGTCAGCCCGGCCGGAGCCAGCGTTGCGATCGCGCAGGACCGGATCGTCGAGAAGGCCTTCGTGCGCGACTGCGGCATTGCGGTCGCGCCGTATGCTGAGATCCGTAGCAAGGCGGATCTCGAGGCCGCCGATGCATCGCTGTTTCCGGCAATCCTCAAGGCAGCCCGGCTTGGTTACGACGGCAAGGGGCAGGCGCGCGTCGATGACGCGGCACAGGCAATTCAGGCCTTTGAAGGCTTTGGCGGCGTTGCCTGTGTGCTCGAGAAGCGCCTTGATCTGGCCAAGGAGGTCTCGGTCGTGGTCGCGCGCGGGTTTGACGGTCGCACCGCCGTGTTTCCGGTCTGCGAGAACGAGCATCGCGGCGGGATCCTCGCGGTGTCGATCTCGCCGGCGCGGATCAGCAATGAGCTGGCTGCGCGAGCGATGCAGGCCGCAGACCAGATCGTGCAGGCGATGAACTATGTCGGCGTGCTGTGCGTCGAGTTCTTCGTGCTGGCCGATGGGGCACTGGTCGTCAACGAGATGGCGCCCCGGCCGCACAACTCCGGGCACTACACGATCGATGCCTGCGTCAGCAGCCAGTTCGAGCAGCAGGCTCGCGTGATGGCCGGACTGCCGCTGGGTTCGGTGCGCCAGCATGAACCTTCGGTCATGATCAATCTGCTGGGCGACATCTGGTTTCGCGGACCGGACCCGAAGGTCGCGCTCGAGCCTGACTGGACGCTGGTGCTGCGTCATCCGCAAGCCAGGCTGCACTTGTATGGCAAGAGCGAGGCACGGCGCGGCCGCAAGATGGGCCACGTTACGGTGCTCGGCGAGACCGTCGAGGATGCACTGCGCGACGCGCTGCAGATCGAGCGGGCACTGGGCATCGTCGAATGACGATCGAGCCGGCCAACGATCAGACCATCGAGCTTGCCGCGAGACGCTTGATCGCTGGCGAGGCGGTGGCCTTCCCGACCGAAACGGTCTATGGCTTGGGCGCGGACGCGGCCAGCGTGCAGGGCGTCGCGGCGATCTATCAGATCAAGGGTCGGCCGGCCGATCATCCGCTGATCGTGCATGTGCTGGACGCCCGGCAAGCGGCATGGTGGGGCGAGCTCGGCGACGATGGCCTGCGCCTTGCGCAAGCGTTCTGGCCCGGTCCGCTGACCTTGATCGTGCGGCGTCGGCAAGGTGTGCCCGCGTACGCTTGCGGCGGTGAGCCCACCGTTGGGCTGCGCTCACCGTCGCATCCGGTCGCGCGCCAGTTGCTCGAAGCATTCACGCGGCTGGGCGGTCATGGCGTGGCTGCGCCTTCGGCCAACCGATTCGGCCGGGTCAGTCCGACCACTGC
>JALRBB010000056.1 GCA_023257915.1 Quisquiliibacterium sp.
GCATCACGGTATTGCCGCCTCACATGCACAGCGCGGATGACAACGACCCCAATGCCAACATCGGCTCCTGCGGCTATCCCAGAACCGGCATGGAGGTCGCCATCCTGGACGAAAAGAGTCAACCACTCCCGACCGGTGAAATTGGTGAGATCTGTGTCCGTGGGCCCGCGGTCTTCGCCGGCTACTACAACAACCCAGAGGCGACTGCCACGGCGCTAAGGGGTGGCTGGTTCCACACAGGTGATTTGGGCAAGCTCGATGGCCGGGGTTTTCTCACCATCACGGGCCGCGAGTCCGACATGTACATCTCGGGTGGCTCGAACGTCTATCCGCGCGAGGTCGAGGAAGTGCTGCTGATGCATCCCGGCGTTGCCGAGATCGCCGTGCTCGGTGTGCCGGACGCAAAGTGGGGCGAGATCGGTGTCGCGGTCATCGTGCGCCGCCCTGGTGTGCCACCGGTGCACGAGGGCGAACTGCTCGAGCATCTGGAAGGGCGCTGCGCCAAATACCGCTGGCCGAGGCGGTTCTTCTTCTGGGATGCGCTGCCCAAGTCCGGCTACGGCAAGATCACGAAGAAGGATGTGAAGCGGCTGCTCTTTGAGCGCGGCGACATTCAGGAAACTCAGAACTGACCCGGAACCGAATTGCAAATGACCAGTGAACAATCCCGTATTCGCGGCGTGCTCTCGCCCGTGCTGACACCGTTCAACGCCGACCAGTCGCCTGACCCGGACCGTTTCGTGCGCCATTGTCGCTGGCTGATCGACCAGGGCGTGGGCCTGGCGATCTTTGGCACCAATTCGGAGGCCAATTCGCTATCGGTGGCTGAAAAGCGCAAGCTGCTCGACACGTTGATTGAGGCGGGAGTGCCCGCGGCGCAGATGATGCCGGGCACCGGTGCCTGTGCGCTACCCGATGCGATCGAAATGACGCGCGCTGCGGTGCAGGCCGGCTGCGCCGGGGTGCTGATGCTGCCACCGTTCTATTACAAGGGCGTCAGCGACGAGGGACTGTTCCGGGCCTTTGCCAGCGTCATCGATGCGGTGGCCGATGCGCGGCTGCGTATCTACGTCTATCACATCCCGCCGGTCTCGCAGGTGCCGATCACGCCGGCGCTGGTCGAGCGGCTGATGAAGGCTTACCCGGGTGTCATCGCCGGCATGAAGGACAGTTCGGGTAACTGGGACAACACCGCGACGATGCTGCGCGAGTTTCAGCCGCATGGCTTTGACGTGTTTGCCGGCAGTGAGAATTTCCTGCTGGCGACGATGCGCGGCGGCGGTGCCGGTTGCATCACGGCCACCGGCAACGTGAATCCGCGCGCGATCGTGTCGCTGTATCACCACTGGCAGGACGCCGACGCGGATCAGCGCCAGGCTGGGCTGGACCGCACCCGCGCCGCGTTTGCGAAATTCCCGATGATCCCGGCGATGAAGGCTGCGATCGCCTGGAAGACCGGCAACGACGCCTGGTGCAACGTGCGTCCGCCGCTGGTCGAGCTCGATTCGGCGCAGCGCACTGCGTTGCACGCCGCGCTAGACGAAGTCGGTTTCGAGATGCCGAACGCGGCGATGGTGGCTTGAGGGGCGGATTGCGCCCGGCAGTCGCTCAACCTTTCCCAGTGGAGCAAGCAGTTCATGACCAAGACCGTCGGCATCTACGACAAGGCCCTTGAGGCGATCCGGCCGCGGCTCGATGCGCTCGCGCTCGACATCGAACTGGTGCCGTTCAGCCGGGATGGGCGCTACCGGGTTCGTGGCAGCAGCCTTGCGCCCGAGGCAGTGTCGCTCGACTATCTGTGGCTCAGTCCGATGATCAGCGCCGAGAAGTTCGTGCCGGACGCATTCGACATGGCGCTGCGCACGAAGTCGATCGCTGTGTTGCAAACCTTCAATGCCGGCCTGGACGCACCGTTCTATGCGCAGATCGCCGCGCGCGGCACGCAGATCTGCAACAGCAGCGCGCAGTCGGTTGCGATCGCCGAGTTCGTACTCGCGCATGTGCTGAGCCTGGTGCATCCGATTGCGCAGCAGGCCGAGCAGCAGCAGCGTCGACACTGGCAGGTGACGCCATTTCGGGAAATCTCGCAGACCAGCTGGCTGATCCTGGGGTTTGGGCCGATCGGTCAGCAGATCGCCCGGCGCGTGAAGGCTTTCGATGCGCGCACCGTCGTCGTACGGCGTTCGCCGCAGGCCGCCGAACATGTCGATGTTTGCGGCACCGTCGACGATTTACCGCGCCTGCTGCCCGAGGCTGATGTGATCGTGATCGCCTGTGCGCTGAACGATCAGACCCGGGGGCTGGCCGGTGAGGCCTTCTTTGCTGCCGCCAAGCCCGGCGCGGTGCTGGTGAACATCGCCCGCGGACCGATCATCGACGATGCGGCCTTGCTCGCGTCGCTGGACGCCGGCCGGCTGGCGCACGCGGTGCTCGATGTGTTTCACACCGAACCGCTGCCAACCGACGATCCGCTGTGGACGCATCCGAAGGTGCGGGTCACCGCGCACACCTCGTTTGCGGGTGGCGGCACCCGCGGTCGCTGGGAGCAACTGTTCCTGGACAACGTCGCGCGCTTCGCACGCGGTGAGCCGCTGCACAACCTGGTCGATCCGTCCGGTCTGTAGCGGCGTCGGCTGCGTTCGATCCGGGAGATTCTTTGGGCCATGACTCGC
>JALRBB010000100.1 GCA_023257915.1 Quisquiliibacterium sp.
GCAGCAGCGGATCGCGGCGGACTCGCTGGCCATCGACGCCCCTGACCAGGTGCTGACCCAGGTGTTTCGCCTGAACTATGAATCGGCGACCAATCTGGTGCCGGTGCTGCGCCCGCTGATTACGCCGAACAACACGATCACCGCGTATCCGAGCAATAACTCGCTGGTGGTCACCGACTACGCCGAGAACCTCAAGCGTATCGCGCAGATTGTCGCCTCGCTGGACAGCCCGGCGACCAGCGAGGTCGAGGTGGTCCAGATCAAGCACGCCGTGGCGATCGATGTGGCCGGCACGGTGCAGCGGCTAGTCGACGATGCCGCCCGCACCGGACAGGGCGCCCAGGTCGATGCGGGTCAGCGCATCGTCGTTGCGGCCGATCCTCGTCTGAATACCGTGTTGCTGCGCAGCGCCAGTCCCGAGAAGATCAACCTGGCACGCAGTCTGATCGCCAGGCTCGACCGACCTAGCGAGAACCCCGGGAACATTCATGTGGTGTACCTGCGCAATGCCGAAGCGGTAAAGCTCGCTCAGGTGCTGCGCGGTGTTTTGACGGGCAACGCCGGGCAGGGCGCCTACGGACGCGGCACGAATGGCATGGGCAACTCTGGCGGCATCCAGGGTGGTTTTGGCAGCGCGCAGTCCGGCCTGTCAGGCGCACCGGGTCAGACTCCCATGCAGTCGTCCACGTTGGGCAATACCGGTACCGCCGGCCAGCTCGGTGGCGCCGCGCAAGCGCTCGGATCCGGCGGTACGCAGCAGCAGGCTGGCATGCAGAGCTTCACGGCGGGCGGAGCAATCATCGCGGCCGACCCCTCGACCAACTCGCTGATCATCACCGCGCCCGAGCCGATCTATCGCAACCTGCGAGAAGTCATCGACCGACTCGATGCGCGGCGCGCGCAAGTCTTCATTGAATCCTTGATCGTCGAAGTCAGCGCCGAGCGTGCCGCCGAGTTCGGCGTGCAGTGGCAGTTCCTGAACGGGATCGGCAAGGACAATCTGCAAGGGTTTGGCGGCACCAACCTGCCATCGCGTGGGGCTGGCGGCAATATCCTGGACGTGGTCACGAATCCGCTGGCAGTGGGGCAGGGCCTGAACGTCGGGGTGATCAACGGCACGATTTCGGTGGGCGGCGCGACGATCAATAACCTCGGCCTGCTGGCGCGGGCTCTGGAGTCCCGGGCCAACGGCAACATTCTTGCTACCCCAAATCTGCTGACCCTGGACAACGAGGAAGCCCGGATCATCATCGGTCAGAACATCCCGATCCTCTCCGGGCAGTATGCGGCTACCGGTGCGGTGACCGGTGCGGTCAATCCGTTCCAGACCTTCGAGCGACGCGACGTGGGCACGACGCTGCGGGTGCGCCCCCAGATCTCGGAATCCGGCACCGTGAGGATGCAGATCTTCCAGGAGGTCTCCAGCCTGTTCTCGCAGACTGCCCAGGGCGTGATCACGAACCGGCGTGCAATCGAATCGAATGTGCTGGTCGACGACGGGCAGATCGTCGTGCTCGGCGGACTGATCGAGGAGAAGATCGAGGGTTCCGAGCAGAAGGTGCCGGCGCTAGGCGATCTGCCACTGCTCGGCGGGCTGTTCCGCTACGACGCGCGCAAGCGGGTCAAGACCAATCTGCTGGTGTTCCTGCGGCCGGTGGTGCTGCGCGATGCAAAGGCGTCGCACGGCCTGAGCAGCGATCGCTATGAATTCATCCGCCAGTTGCAGGGTGATTCGCGACTGCCCAAGCACTTCCTGCTGCCACAGTTTCCGCCATCCGATCTGGCTCCGATGCCGCCGGCACCCGGCGCACCGGACGCCAGCCAGAGTGGCGCTGTGCCTGCCGGGCCCCAGGGATCAGGACCCGCCAGCTTGTCTCCTGATGTTGACCGCGCGGTACGCCGTCGAGAAGCGGCACCGGTCTCGGAGTCAGTTCCCGAGCCGGGCGGCCGGGGCGGCAACTAGGCAAGGGGCGGCGGCAGCATGGCGAGCGTTTCTCCGGCCCGCTACGTGCCCTACGGTTTCGCCCGCGCGCATCATGTGCTGGTGGCCGGACTGAGCGGCGATGCGCTCGAGGTCTGGGTCGGCGACAAGACGTCGGTGCAGGCCTTGGCTGAACTCTCGCGCATGCTGCCCTACCGTTTGCAGACGGTGCGTAAGCCCGGCGACGAACTGGTTGCGGCAATCTCGCGCGCGTATTCTCAGCAGGAGGGGTCGGCGGCAGCAGTGGTCGATGAGGTCGAAAGCGATCTGGATCTGTCGCGACTCTTGCAGGACCTTCCCCGCATCGAGGATCTGCTCGAGACGGAGGATGATGCACCGATCATCCGGATGATCAACGCGCTGCTCACGCAGGCGAGCCGCGATGGCGCCTCCGACATCCACATTGAGCCGTTCGAGACCTATTCGCTGGTGCGTTTCCGGGTTGACGGCACGCTGCGCGACGTGGTGCGCCCAAGGCGTGAGCTGCACGCGGCGCTGATTTCCCGGATCAAGATCCTTGCCCAGCTTGATATTGCCGAAAAACGTCTGCCGCAGGACGGACGGATCGCACTGCGCATCGGTGGTCGCCCGATCGATGTGCGGGTCTCGACCCTGCCCACCGGACATGGTGAGCGCGCGGTGTTGCGATTGCTCGACAAGGAGGCTGGCCGCCTCGATCTGACCCGCCTCGGCATGAGCGAGCAAACGCTGGCTAGGTTCGATAAGTTGGTCCACCAGCCGCATGGCATCGTCCTGGTGACCGGGCCCACGGGTTCGGGCAAGACCACGACTCTGTACGCGGCGCTGGGCAGGCTGGAGACGACGACAACCAACATTCTGACCGTCGAGGACCCGATCGAATACGATCTGGAAGGCATCGGCCAGACGCAGGTGAACGCCCGCATCGACATGAGCTTTGCGAAGGCTCTGCGCTCGATCCTGCGTCAGGACCCGGATGTGATCATGATCGGCGAGATCCGGGACCTGGAGACCGCGCAAATCGCGGTGCAGGCGTCGCTGACCGGCCACCTGGTGCTTGCCACCCTGCACACAAACGATGCGGTCTCGGCGGTCACCCGGCTGATCGATATGGGCGTCGAGCCATTCCTGCTTTCGTCAAGCCTGCTTGGCGTCGCTGCTCAGCGCCTAGTGCGCAAGCTGTGCCTGCAATGCCGCGAGCCGGATCCGGTCGCCGGCGGCTGGCGGGCAGTTGGCTGCGCCGCCTGTAATCGCAGCGGTTTTTCGGGGCGCACCGGCGTGTACGAACTGCTCAGCGTTGACGACGCGATCCGCGCGCTGGTGCATCGCAGCGCGTCTGAGGCCGACATACGGGCGGCGGCGCGCGCAACCGGGATGCGACCGATGCGCGAGGACGGGCAGCGCTGGGTGGACCAGGGCGTCACGTCGCTGGACGAAGTGATTCGGGTAACCCGCGAATGAGCCGCGCGCTCGAGCCGGGCGAATCGACCCGTTCGCACTAATCCTCGCGATGCCTGCCTATCGTTTCGAAGCCTCCACCGATGCCGGGCGCATCGAGCGCGGGGTCATCGACGCCGACTCCCCGCGCCTGGCGCGCGCGTTGCTGCGCGAACGTGGACTGGCCCCGCTCGAAGTGGTTCCGATCGCGCAACAGGAAGGTCCGGCGCGACTCGGTTCGCGGCTGCGCAGCGCGGAGCTGACCCTGGTCACGCGCCAGCTGGCAAGCCTGTTGTCGGCGCGTTTGCCGCTTGAGCAGGCACTTGGTGCGGTCATCGAGCAAGCCGAGCGACCCGCGGTGCGCGAGCGC
>JALRBB010000105.1 GCA_023257915.1 Quisquiliibacterium sp.
GGACGGGTTGTCTTGTGGATGACTGCCACATTCAGAGCACTTCAAACACGCCAGCAGCGCCCATGCCGCCGCCTATGCACATGGTGACACAAACGCGCTTAGCGCCCCGACGCTTGCCCTCAATCAGCGCATGACCGGTCAGACGCTGGCCGCTGACGCCATACGGATGGCCGACAGCGATCGCACCGCCGTTCACATTCAGCCGATCATTCGGAATGCCCAGCCGGTCACGGCAATACAGCACTTGCACCGCGAAGGCCTCGTTGAGCTCCCACAGGTCAATGTCAGACACCTTCTTGCCGGCGCGCTCGAGCAGTTTTGGCACCGCGTAGACCGGACCGATACCCATTTCATCCGGTTCGCATCCGGCTACTGCAAACCCCCGGAAGTAACCGAGCGGCTTGAGCCCTCGCTTTTCTGCAAGGCTGGCTTCCATCACGACACAGGCTCCGGCGCCGTCGGAAAACTGGCTGGCGTTACCGGCAGAGATCACGCCGCCTGGAATCGCCGAGCGGATCTGCGAGACGCCCTCAAGCGTGGTGTCCGCGCGGCGTCCTTCGTCATCGGAGAGTGTGACCTCTTTGCTGATGATCTGACCGGTGTGACGATCCGCGACCGCGGTGCGCACATGGATCGGGACGATTTCATCCTTGAATTTGCCAGCCTCGGCGGCTGCACAGGCGCGCTGCTGGCTTTGCACACCGAACTCGTCCTGACGTTCGCGCGAGATGCCATAACGCTTGGCGACCGTCTCGGCAGTTTGCAGCATCGGCCAGTAAATGGCCGGTACCCTCTCTTGCAAGGCCTGATCGACGATCATGTGCATGTTCATCTCGTTTTGCACGCACGAGATCGATTCGACACCGCCGGCCACGAACACGTCGGCCTCGCCGGCGATGATCCGCTGGGCGGCCATCGCAATGGTCTGAAGGCCGGACGAGCAGAAACGGTTGACGGTGACGCCGGAGACCGTGATCGGGCAACCGGCAGCCAGCGCGATCTGGCGCGCGATGTTCGAGCCGGTGGCTCCTTCGGGATTGGCGCAGCCCATGATCACGTCCTCGACCTCGCCGGGCTCGATGCCGGCGCGTTCGATTGCCGCGCGCACGACATGACCGCCCATCGTGGCACCGTGCGTCATGTTCAATGCACCCTTCCAGGACTTTGCCAGTCCGGTGCGGGCGGTGGAGACGATTACTGCTTCACGCATGTCGACTTCCTCTCAAATGTTTTCAGTGAGTGCGGCTGGCTTAATCGTTGAAACCCTTGCCCTGCTCGAGCAGCTTGAGCAGCAGCGGAGCCGGGGTCCATGCGGACGGATCGCCGTTGGGGGTCTGCGCGGCGCGCGCGGCGAACTCGTTCATCCGGTTGACCATGTTGTACAGCCCGTACATGTCGGCGTACAGCATCGGCCCGCCCCGATGCAGCGGGAATCCGTAGCCGCTCAGGTAGATCATGTCGATGTCAGACGCGCGCATCGCGATGCCTTCCTCGAGGATCTTTGCCCCCTCGTTGACCAGCGCGAAGATCAGCCGATGCACGATCTCATCGTCGGTCAGTTTGCGCGGCGTGATGCCCAACTCCTTACGATGCGCGGCGATCAGTTCGTCGACCACCGGGTCGGCAATTGCGTCTCGCTTGCCCGGCTCATAGCGATAAAAACCTGCGCCGGTTTTTTGCCCGAAGCGGCCAAGTTCACAGATCTTGTCGGCGATTTTCGGATATTTCATGTCCGGACGCTCGACGTAGCGGCGCTTGCGGATATACCAACCGACATCGTTGCCGGCCAGGTCGCTCATCCGGAACGGACCCATCGCAAAGCCAAGCTTCTCGATCGCGCGATCAACCTGCTGCGGGGTGGCGCCCTCCTCGAGCATATAGCCTGCCTGCCGGCTGTACTGCTCGATCATGCGGTTGCCGATGAAGCCGTCGCACACGCCGGACACCACGCCCAGCTTGCGGATGCGCGCGGCGAGCTTCATCGTTGTGGCCAGCACGTCTTTGGCGGTCTTGGCGCCACGCACGATCTCGAGCAGGCGCATCACGTTGGCGGGGCTAAAGAAGTGCGTACCGATGACGTCCTGCGGCCGCTTCGTGAAAGCCGCGATCTTGTCGACGTCCAGCGTTGAGGTGTTGGAGGCCAGAATCGCTCCGGCCTTCATCACCTCGTTGAGTTTCTTGAAAACAGTCTCCTTGACCGGCATATCCTCGAACACCGCTTCAATGACGATGTCGGCATTGCGAATATCGTCATACGACATCGTCGGGCGGATCAGCGCCATGCGCTTTTCGACATCCTCGGGCTTGATCCGGCCTTTTTTCGCGGTGTTTTCATAATTGCGTCGAATGATGCCGATGCCTCGATCGAGCGCCTCCTTGTTGGCTTCGAGCACCGTGACCGGAATTCCGGCATTGGCAAAATTCATTGCGATGCCGCCACCCATCGTGCCGGCACCGACCACCGCCGCGGTCTCGATCGGGCGCAGCGGGGTGTCGGCCGGTACGTCCGGAATCTTGGCAGCCGCGCGTTCGCCAAAGAACGCATGACGAAGCGCCCGCGATTCGGGAGTCTGGACAAGGTCGAGAAACCCCGCGCGCTCTGCCTTGATGCCCTCTTCAAATGGCATCGAAACCGAGGCGGCAACCGCCTCGACGCAACGCAAGGGTGCCGGAAAGTTGCGCGCGACCGCACGCACCGTATTGCGGGCGAATTGCAGATAGCCCTGGGGATTCGGGTGCACCACCTTCAGATCACGCACCTTCGGAAGGCCAAGCTTGTCGGTCACAACCTTGCGGGCGAATGCGATCGCAGCCGGCAAGACGTCGCCTTCGACAATCTCATCGAACAGCCGGGTGCCCTTGAATTTTTCAGACTTGACCGGCTCGCCGGTCACGATCATGTTCAGCGCCATTTCCAGCGGGACCACCCGCGGCAGCCGCTGGGTGCCACCCGCCCCCGGAAGGATTCCCAGTTTGACTTCAGGCAACGCGATCTGCGCTCCGGTGGACGCAATCCTGAAGTGGCAGCCCAGCGCCAGTTCCAGTCCGCCGCCCATCGCCACCGAGTGCACCGCCGCGATCACCGGCTTGTTGGAAGCCTCGATCTCGCGAATCACGGTATGCAGGTTCGGTTCGGCCAGTGCCTTGGGGGTATTGAACTCACGGATGTCTGCTCCGCCCGAAAAGGCGCGTCCGGCGCCGGTGATCACAACGGCCTTGACGCTGTCATCGGCCTTCGCGCGCATCAGGCTCTCGACAATGCCCCGGCGCAGCTCAAAGCCCAGGCCGTTGACCGGAGGATTGTCCATCGTGATGACGGCGACTTCGCCCTGTTGTTCGTATCGTGCTTGGCTCACTTGTTCTGCCTCTGGAAAACGCAGGATCGTGCGATGTTGAAGAACTGAGCAGTCAGGCTGCCCAACGGGCTATGTTACCGCGGCTGCGATGGCCGAGTCGAAACGAAAAAACCCGTCCCCAGAGCCTGCAAGCGAGGCCCCGATAGGACGGGCACAAGGTCGCACCATGCGCCTGCGATGGCCGGCGGGCCATCGGCGTCGAAATCTCAGGAGCCGGCGTTCATCCCGAGCCTGCGCATGATGATCTCGAGCGGACAGAACTTCGTGATGCCACTCTGGAACAGATTCAGGCCGACGAAGGCGGTGAACCAGAGCCAGTATTTGCTCACGAAGATCGGACTGTCGGGAAGACCGAGGCCTAGCGACAACAGAATCATCAGGCCGGCGAATACGCGAACGAAAGACCAGGATGTCATGACGGGTGCTCCTTTCAGAGGGTGGGTGAGGCAGCCTGCGGGCCGCCGGGAGGAAGGTCGGATTCGTACTTGTGGCGATAGGCCACATAAAACAGCAAGGGAATGACGACCAGCGTCAACAGGGTCGACACCGCAATGCCGAACAGAAGCGAAATCGCCAGGCCGTTGAAGATCGGATCATCGAGAATGAAGAGCGCGCCAAGCATCGCCGCGACAGCGGTCAGCACGATCGGTTGCGCGCGTACCGCAGCTGATTCGATCACCGCCTGGGCAAACTGCGCACCCTCGGCGAGTCGCAGATGGATGAAATCCACCAGCAAAATCGAATTGCGCACAATGATTCCTGCCAGCGCAATCATGCCGATCATTGAGGTGGCAGTGAACTGTGCGCCGAGCAGTGCGTGCCCCGGCAGGATGCCGATGATGGTGAGTGGGATCGGCGCCATGATCACCAGCGGCGTCAGGTACGAGCCGAATTGCGCGACCACCAGCAGGTAAATCAGGACCAGGCCAACCGCATAGGCTGCCCCCATGTCACGGAAGGTTTCGTAGGTGATCTGCCATTCGCCATCCCACTTGATCGCACCGCTGCGGTACGGATCCGCCGGAGTCGAGATGAAATATTCATCGACCGGCACGCCTCCGGGTCCGACGATCTTGCCGATCGCATCGCGCATGGTGAACATCGCATACAGCGGGGAATCGTTGCGGCCGGCAGCATCGCCCATGACGAATTCCACTGGCAGCAAGTCCTTGCGGTAGCGTGGTTTGTCCCGCTCGGAAGGCTCCACACGAACGAACTCACGTAACTGTGCGGTGCGGCCGTCGCCAGTGCGCACCGGCAGCTTGAGCATCGTGTCGAGTTCCGAGATGTCGGCATCCGACAGACGCAGCTGCACCGGTGCCGGATATTTGCTTGCATCACGCAGGTAGGTGACATCTTCCCCGCTCAATGACAGTGAGAGGCTTTCGACGATCTGCTGCTGCGAGACTCCGGCCTGTGCGGCCTTGCGCCGATCGATGATCACCCGGGCCTTTGGCGCAACCGCGATCAGGGTGTCGTTGGTGTCAACGACCCCGGGGGTGCGATCGAAGATCTCGCGCAGCTGGCTGGTGAGTTTTTCGCGCGAAGCCGGATCCGGTCCATAGACCTCAGCGACGATCGGAGACATCACCGGCGGCCCTGGCGGGACTTCGACGACCTTGACTGAGGCTTGATGGCGACGCCCGATCTCGGCCAGCGCCGGCCTGACCCGTTGTGCAATGTCATGGCTCTTGGCTGTTCGCTGGTCCTTGTGAACCAGGTTCACCTGCAGATCCCCCATCTCGGGGTTCGAGCGCATGTAGTACTGCCGTACCAGGCCGTTGAAGTTGATTGGCGCCGCCGTGCCGGCAAACGACTGAATGCTTTCGACCTCTGGCTCGCGGGCCAACTGCTGCGCCAGGTCGCCCAGCACCGCTGCGGTTTTCTCCACCGGCGTTCCGACCGGCATATCGAGCACCACCTGAAACTCCGACTTGTTGTCGAAGGGCAGCATTTTGAGTACGACCAGTTGCATCACCGGCAGTGACACCGAACCCATGATCAGCAGCAGCACCGCGAGCCATAACAACAGACGGTTGCGTGCGCCACGCATGCGGTCAAGCAGCGGGCTGAAAATTGCCTGAGCCAGTGGCATCAGCCTTTCCGACAACCCGCCGTGCTTGGCGTTCGGATCATGCTTGCCGAGCCAGCCTGAGGCCATCCAGGGGGTGACAACGAATGCGATCGCCAGTGACAACAGCATCCCCAGACTCGCATTGATCGGAATCGGCGCCATGTAGGGGCCCATCAGTCCGCTGACAAAGGCCATCGGCAGCAGCGCTGCGATCACGGTCAGTGTTGCCAGGATCGTCGGACCGCCGACTTCATCGACCGCCCGCGGAATCAGCGCGGACAATGGGGTGTCAGGCTCAAGGGCGCGATGTCTGTGGATGTTCTCGACGACGACGATCGCATCATCGACCAGGATTCCTATTGAGAAGATCAGCGCGAACAGCGACACCCGATTCAAGGTAAAACCCCAGGCCCAGGACGCAAACAAGGTTGCCGTCAGGGTGAGGATTACCGCCAGGCCGACGATGATCGCCTCGCGCCGACCGAGCGCGAAGAACACCAATGCGACGACTGATGCGGTCGCGAACGCGAGCTTCTTAATCAGTGTGGCGGCTTTCTCGCCGGCAGTGGTGCCGTAATCGCGGGTGACCATGACGTCGACATCGGCTGGAACGACCGTGTTGCGCAGCATTTCGACCCGTTCGATGACCTGATGCGCGACATTGACGGCGTTTTGCCCGGGTTTTTTCGTGATCGACAGGACCACCGCCGGCGTGCTCGCAAGCTGTCGCGTGGCGTCTGGCCCCTGAATGATCTGGCCATGCATGACATGACGCCGGGCACTCGGCTGACTGTCGGTGACTGTTGCCAGGTCGCGCAGATAGATTGGCTTGCCGCCACGAACCGTCACGACCAGGTCTGCAACGTCGCGTGCGCTGACCAGGAACTTGCCGGCCTGAATCTCGATACTGGTGTTTCCGCGGATTGAGTCCCCCAACGGCTGTCCGACATTGGCGGCCGCCAGCACGCCGCGCAGCTCCGGAAGTGTCATCGCGTAGGAATTGAGCTTGGCGATGTCGGGCTCCACCCGGATTGCCCTGCCCGGTCCGCCAATTGAGATCACCTCGCGCACGCCGGCGACCCGCTTGAGTTCGATCTCCATCGCATGTGCGACCCGTTCGAGGTCAGCGGCGCCGCTATGCTCGCGCCGGCCTGCCAGCGTCAGCGTGACGATCGGCACGTCGTCGATGCCCTTGGGCTTGACCACCGGTTGCATCACCCCCAGTCCGCGAGGCAACCAGTCGGAATTGGCCTGCAGCACATCATGCAGACGAACGATCGCCTCGGAGCGCGGCACCCCGACCTTGAACTGAACAGTGATCAGCGCGACACCAGGCCGTGAAACCGAGTAGGTATGTTCGATGCCGGCGATCTGCGCGAGAACCTGTTCCGCGGGCAGCGCGACGCTGGCTTCCACATCTGCAACCGAGGCGCCGGGGAAGCCGATAATCACATTGGCCATCGTCACATCGATCTGTGGCTCTTCCTCGCGTGGTGTGACAAAGACTGCGAACAGCCCGATCAGCAGCGCAACAAGCGCCAGCAATGGCGTGATTTGCGCATTCTGAAAGTAGCCGGAGATGCGGCCCGAGACACCGAGCCGTCCGCCCTTGCGCTGCTGAGGGTCGCCCTGCGCGTTCATCGGTTGATGACTCCTGCGACCCGGGCCGCTGCGACCGGATCGATCGCGACCTTTTCGCCAGCGGCTAGCCCGGCCAGGATTTCGATGTCCTCGCCGGTGCGACGTCCGACACGTACCTGACGCAGAAGCACACCCGATTCTGCAACGACATAGACTGCACGCAGATCTCCGCGCGCAACGAGGGCTGAGGCAGGCACGACGAGGCGCTGTGCGCTCCCCGCCTCAGGCTGCAAGGGCAGCCTGATCCGGGCAAACATGCCGGGATGCAAGTCGCCAAGATCACGCGGCAGATCGATCCGCACGAGTTGGGTGTGACTGACCGGATCCGCCGCCGAGACGACAACGATTTTCCCTGGCTTTGGGCTACGCAGCGCCGGACTGGCATCCGGGATTTCGATCGTGGCCTTTCCATCGAGAAGCAGCCGTGTGGCGATTGCTGCCGGCACGTTCATCGCCACCCGCAGGGCTGACGGATCATGCAACTGAATCAGCGGCTTGCCCGGCATGGCGGTGTCGCCGACCTCGGTCAAGGTTGCGGTGACGATCGCATCAAAGGGTGCGGACAGAGTGTGCCATTCGGTCTGCGTTGCTGCACCCGCGGTTTGCGCACTCAAGGCGCGAACGGTCTCGTTCGCCGCCTTGAAATCGGCTTCGACCTTGTCAAGGTTCGCCGAACTCATGTAGTTCTGTGCGACCAGTTGGCGGGTGCGTTCGAGATTCTTTTGCGCCGCGACAAGCTGAGCCCTTGCTGCGGCCAGCTGCGCAGCCGAGGCAGCCTGGCTTTGCTGGGCGGCGCGAGGGTCGATCTGAACCAGCATCTGACCCGATTTGACCCTGTCACCGGCGCGCACCGCGCGTGCCAGAACCTTGCCGGCAACCTGTGCTGCCACCGTGGTTTCGCGAATCGCCTCGAGTTGACCGTCGGCCTGGTAATAGCCGTTAGCGCTTTCCAGTCCGACGCTTGCTGTGGCCAGCTGTGCCCGCGACTCAGCGTTTGCTGCGGCGCCGGCACATAAGACAGCGGCGGCTAGCAAGCCCGCGAACCAGGTCTTGTTCGAATGCATCGTGTGTCGTTCCTTGCGATCAGCGCCTGTTGAGCCGGGTCGGCCAGCGCAACTGCAGAGTGCAGCAATACCTTAACTATATCGCTATATAGCTATATTTGCAAACGCGAAAGAAATCGGCGATACTGCCGCCATTCAAGCTTCTGGCAATTACGTCCCTGGAGTCACGATGGACGACCTGGTTCTCGCACAACTCGCGAAATATTTCCGCTCACTGAGCGAGCCCCTGCGTCTGAAGATTCTCGACTCGCTGCGGCGCGAGCCCAAGAATGTCGGCGAACTGACCAAGACCTTGGGTTGCTCGCAGGCCAATGTCTCCAAGCATCTGGGTATCCTGACCGAGGCAGGACTGGTCGCACGTGAGCCACGCGGCACAACCGTCTATTACAGGTTCGCTGACCCGCAGGTCTACAAGCTCTGTGATCTGGTTTGCGGGCAGGTCGCCAGAAAGCTGTCTGGCGCTACCGAACTACACGGAGTGCTCACCGAACTTGCGGAACGCGAAGGCGCTGCCCACTAAGCACACGGCATGCGCACACTGCGTTCGCCCGGACACTAGGAAGCGCGTCCGGGCGCCGCATTGATCAAGTCCCGGGCAGGCTGTAGTCAGCGAATTGCTCGCGAAGCTTGGTCTTCAGAATCTTGCCGGTAGCACCGAGCGGGATCGCCTCTACAAACTGTACGTCGTCTGGTGTCCACCATTTCGCAATCTTGCCCTCGTAGTACGAGAGCATCTCCTCGCGCGTGAGGGTTTCACCGGGCTTTAGGACCACGATCAGCAAGGGCCGCTCATCCCACTTCGGATGCGCCACCCCAATCACGGCCGCGTTCGCGACCGCCGGATGCC
>JALRBB010000134.1 GCA_023257915.1 Quisquiliibacterium sp.
AAAGCCGCCTCACCCGCGTCATCCAGATTGGCATTCGGCTCATCGAGCACCACCAGTCGCGGATCGCCATACACCGCCCGGGCCAGCGCGATACGCTGGCGCTGGCCGCCCGAGAGCATGCTGCCGGCCTCGCCGATCGGCGTGTCATAGCCCTTCGGATAGCGCAGGATCATTTCGTGCAGGCCTGCGGCGCGCGCGGCTGCGATCACTTTGTCCGAATCCACCTCGGCAAAGCGAGCGATGTTCTCGGCGATCGTGCCGTCGAACAGTTCGATGTCCTGCGGCAAATAACCCAGGTAAGGGCCAAGTTCGTACCGATTCCAGCCCTCGATGGGCCGGTCTTCTATCAGCACCTCACCACTGACATCCGGCCAGATCCCCATCAGTACCCGTGCAAGCGTCGACTTGCCAGATCCGGAAGGTCCGAGCACCACCGTCACAGTGCCAGGCTGCGCGGCCAGGCTGATCGACTTCAGGATCGGTACCTCACGGCCCGGTGCGGTCGCCACCACGTTGCGCAGCGTCACCGCGCCGCTCGGTGGCATCCGACTCAGCGCGGGATCACGCTCCGGATGCGCACGCAACAGCGCCGACAAACGGTTGAACGCATCGCGTGCACCAAGAAATCCGCGCCAGGACGAGACCAACAGATCGATAGGTGCCAGCGCCCGAGTGGTCAACACATTGGCTGCGATCATCGCGCCAGGCGTCAGCTGTCCGTCGATGACCAGCAGGGCGCCCATACCAAGCGCCAGAGACTGCTGCGAGTAGCGCACGAACTTGCTCACCGCAGTGACCCGACTCGATGAGGACTGTGAGGCCAGCGAGCTGGCGAGCGCGTTGCGATGCCGACGCATCCAGTGCCCTCGCAGATTGCCGACCATGCCCATCGATTCGATAACCTCGGCGTTGCGCAGTTTGCCCTGAAGGAACTGGTTCGCGCCCGCCTGCGCATCGCTCGCAGCACGCTGCGGCGCGAGCGCATTGCGATGACCAAACCAGGCAAGCGCCGCCTGGATCAGCGCAAACACGATCGCCAACCAGCCAAGCCACGGATGCAGGATGAACAGCACCGCGATGTAGATTGGTGTCCAGGGCACGTCGAAGAACGCGAAGATGCCGTTGCCGGTGATGAACTGGCGTAACTCGATCAGATCGGAGAACGCGCGATTCGGGTTTGCACCCGACTGGCTCAGATTGGCCTCGAAGCTCGCATCAAACACCCGGGAACTGAGTTGCCGGTCGAGCCGTACCCCGGCACGCACCAGGATCCGCGACCGGGACCACTCCGAAAATGCCATCACCAGGAAAAAGAACAGCGTGATCAGCGAGAGCATCACCAGAGTTAGCTCACTTTGACTGACCATCACCCGATCAAAGACCTGCAACATATACAGCGTCGGGTTCAGCATCAGCAGATTTGCCACCATGCTGAACACTCCGACGACGATGAATTCACGCCGAAAGCCAGCCAGCGTCTGACCAAGTTCGCCGCGCGCCGTGGCACTGGGGGATTGACTCATTTCGTTCTCGATGTCCGCTTAGGATGCCGGTGCAATGACGGTGTCCGGACCGCTCGCGGGGCTGACTGATGTCACCTGCGCAGGCCCTGGCCGGGCCTGGGGTTGAGCCTGGGCTTGGGTCTGCTGCTGTGCCT
>JALRBB010000147.1 GCA_023257915.1 Quisquiliibacterium sp.
CAACCACGCCCAAGGCGTGGCGCTATCGGCCCAGCGTCTGGGCTGTCGCGCAGTCATCGTGATGCCGGTGACCACACCGCAGGTCAAGGTGGACGCGGTTCGCTCGCGTGGCGCCGAGGTGGTGCTGCATGGCGACTCCTACAGCGATGCGTATGCGCATGCGCTCGCGTTGCAGCAAGCACAGGACCTGACCTTCGTGCATCCGTTCGATGATCCCGACGTGATCGCCGGCCAGGGCACCATCGCCATGGAGATCCTGCGCCAGCACCAGGGGCCGATCGATGCAATCTTCGTGGCGATCGGCGGTGGCGGACTGATCGGCGGCATCGCGGCCTATGTCAAGCAGGTGCGTCCGGAGATCCGGATCATTGGCGTGCAGACCACCGACTCCGACGCGATGGCCCGGTCATTGACGGCGGGTGAGCGTATCGAACTTCGCGAGGTAGGTCTTTTTTCGGACGGCACCGCGGTCAAGAAGGTCGGCGAGGAGACCTTCCGGCTGTGCCAGAAATTCGTCGACGAAATCGTGCTGGTCGACACCGATGCGATCTGTGCCGCGATCAAGGATGTCTTCGAGGACACTCGGGCGGTGCTCGAACCGGCCGGCGCGCTGGCGATCGCGGGCGTCAAAGCCTGGGTCGAACGCGAAGGAGTCACCGACCACACGCTGGTGGCCGTGGCCTGTGGTGCAAACATGAACTTCGACCGCCTGCGCTTCGTCTCGGAGCGTGCCGAAGTCGGCGAGCGGCGTGAGGCGGTGCTGGCGGTCACGATCCCCGAGGAACGCGGCAGCTTCCGGCGCTTTTGCGAGCTGGTCGGGCCGGGGCACAACGTCACTGAATTCAATTATCGGATTGCGGATTCGAGCCAAGCGCATGTCTTTGTCGGCATCCAGATCCGCAAGGGTGGTGAAGGAGGCGAAATTGCCGCGCGATTCGAAAACGCGGGTTTCCCGACCATCGATCTGACCGATGACGAGTTAGCCAAGCTGCACATCCGGCATCTGGTCGGCGGCCACTCGCCGCTGGCGCGCGATGAACTGCTATTCCGTTTCGAGTTTCCGGAACGTCCCGGAGCGCTGATGCGTTTTCTGTCCAGCATGAGCCCCAACTGGAACATCTCGCTGTTTCATTACCGAAATCACGGGGCCGACTACGGCCGGATCCTGGTCGGCATCCAGGTCCCGGACACCGAAATGGCGGAGTTTCGCGATTTCCTGACCTCGACCGGCTATCGCCACTGGGACGAGAGCCAGCATCCGGCCTACAAGCTGTTCCTGGGCGCCCGCGGCAACTGAGTCGCCGTCAGCGCGAGAACCGGCGCTTCCTCACGGAATGCCTGCCGGGCCGGCGCTGCACGTATAATTCCGTTCAGAGTCAAGCACTTACCCATGTACCTTCTGACGCTCGGACTAAACCACACGACCGCACCGCTCGCCGTGCGTGAACGTGTGTCGTTTCCAGGCGACGGATTGCGCGACGCAATCGCCGACCTGCGCACCCGGTTGCGCTCGCTGGTGCCAGAAAGCGCGATCCTGTCGACCTGCAACCGTACCGAGATTTATTGTGCAACGCCCGATCCGGCCCAGGCCCCTGCGCTGATCACAGACTGGCTATCGAGCCGGCAAGGCATCGCCAGCAGTGCGCTGCATTCGCATCTGTACCTGTTGCCGGACGGTAATGCGGTGAGGCATGCCTTTCGGGTGGCTGCCGGCCTCGACTCGATGGTGCTCGGCGAGCCTCAGATCCTGGGCCAGATGAAAGAAGCGGTGCGTGTTGCCAGCGACACCGGCGCCCTGGGCACCCATTTGCACCAGTTGTTTCAGCGCTCGTTCGCAGTCGCCAAGGAAGTGCGCAGCACCACCGAGATCGGCGCACACTCGGTGTCAATGGCGGCCGCTGCCGTGCGGCTCGCGCGACGCATCTTCGAGGACCTGAGCGAGGCCAATGTGCTGTTCGTCGGCGCCGGCGAGATGATCGAACTCACCGCCACGCATTTTGCCGCTCAGCATCCACGCTCGATCGTGATCGCCAACCGTTCACAGGACCGCGGCGAGAAGCTCGCGCAGCGCTTCAATGCGCAGACGATCCGGCTTGCCGACCTGCCCGAATCGCTGGAGCGATTCGACATCGTGATCTCGTGCACCGCCAGTACCCTGCCGATCATCGGCCTGGGCATGGTCGAGCGCGCGACCCGGGCACGCCGTCACAAGCCGATCTTCATGGTCGATCTGGCGGTGCCTCGCGACATCGAAAAGGAAGTCGCCCGGCTGGACGACGTATTCCTGTACACGGTCGACGATCTGGGCAAGCTGGTGCAGGCCGGAACCGAAAACCGGCGCGCTGCAGTCGCGCAGGCCGAGGCCATTATCGAAACCCGCGTCGATTCCTTCATGCAATGGCTTTCTTCGCGTCAGGCAGTGCCGGTCATCCGCGAACTGCATGCGCGCGGCGAGGCGGTCAAGGCCGGCGAGCTGGAGCGGGCACGACGCATGCTGGCGCGTGGCGACGACCCCGCGGCTGTCCTCGAATTACTGGCCAACGGCCTGACCAGCAAGTTCTTGCATGGACCGACGGTATTGTTGCAGCGCGGCCATGGCGATCGCGGCGCGATCGCTGATTTCGTCCAGCAGTTGCTTCCCGAGACCGGCTCGGCCACGCAGCCCGACCGTCGTCACGACGGCAATTAGACGATGCAAGCCTCGATGCGGGCCAAGCTCGATCAGTTCGAGCGGCGCCTGGGGGAAGTCAATCGCCTGCTGTCCAGTCAGGCGGCCGCCAGCGACCTGGGCGAGTTCCGTCGCCTGAATCGTGAGCATGCCGAACTGACCCAACTGGTCGAGCACTACCAATCCTGGCAAAGCGCCGACGCAGACCTGAAGGCTGCCGAATCGATGCGCGCCGACCCGCA
>JALRBB010000237.1 GCA_023257915.1 Quisquiliibacterium sp.
TTGGTCCAGCCGCCTTGGAAGGTTTCACGAGTCTTGGCGCGATTTCCCCAGTACATCATCGCGGCCGACGGCCCGTGAATGTACAGATCACCGGGTTCACCATCGGGTACCGCGCCGCCATCCTCGCCGCGCAGTTCGATCTCATAGCCCGGCACCGGCCAGCCAGTCGTGCCATAGCGGACCTTGCCCGGCAGGTTCGACAGGAAAATGTGCAACATCTCGGTCGATCCGATGCCATCGACAATGTTGACGCCGAAGTGGGCACTAAAACGTTCGCCGAGTTCGGCTGGCAGCGCCTCACCGGCTGACGAGGCCAGCCGAAGTGCGATTTGTTCGCGCTGCGGCAACGCCGGGCTGGCGAGCATGCCGGCAAAGCCGGTCGGCGCACCAAAAAATACCGTCGGCTTGACGCCACCGACCTCGCCGAGCCAGCGCCGAAACGTGGCCTCAGGGGTGGGGCGCTCAGCCATCAGCAGCGTGGTGGCGCCCACGCTCATCGGAAAGCTCAGGGCATTGCCCAGGCCGTAGGCAAAGAACAGCTTGGCGGCCGAAAAACAGACATCCTTGTCGGTCAGCCCGAGCACCGCTTTGCCGTAGAGCTCGGCCGTCCAGTAAGGATTCGCATGCGAATGCACCGCGCCCTTGGGCCGACCGGTGGAACCGGACGAATACAGCCAGAACCCCGGGTCATCACTGCCGGTGGCTGCCGCCCGGGCCAGCGGGCCCTGCGCCGCGACGAAGGACTCGAACTCGATCTCGGTCGGATGTAATGGACTGACCGGAGTCGACACGATCACCTTGTGCACTTCGTGATCCGCCCGGCTCATCGCGGCATTGAGTGTTGCCAGCAAGGCTCCGGACACGATCGCCGCCTGCGAGCGGGAATGCTCGAGCATGTAGGCGTAATCATCGGCGGTGAGCAGCGTGTTGACTGCGACCGGCACGACTCCCGCGTACATCGCCCCCAGAAAGGCGACCGGCCAGTCGCTGCAATCCTGCATCAGCAGTAGCACGCGTTCCTCGCGCTTGAGCCCGCCGGCACGCAGACCGGCCGCGAAGCGACGCACCCGCTCGTCGAGCTGGCCGTAGCTCAGGCTACCGCGATCATCGATGAATGCGGTCTTGTCCGGACGCTGCTGGTTTAGCTGCAGCAGATGCGCGGCGAAGTTGAATCGTTCGCCTGGCGGCGGTACTTGCGTTGCGGAACTCATGCGGACCTCGTCTCCTGATCTTGGCGATCTCGTTGTGCTCAGGGCTTCGGGCGACCGGGTTTGCGTCGCACCGCCCTGCCGATGCCTGTTCGTGCCTCAATGCCTGCTCCTGCCTTCTACCTGATGCCGTCCTGGGTTGCGAGCTTTTACAGCGACTTGCCACCAGCAGAAGGATGCAGTATGTTGCGAGATGCACTTTAAATCTCGCGTTTCATGGTGTCAAGCACTATAACGCATACTTGAACTATGTTGCATATTTCCAGCGCCAGCCCCACCCCCACAGCCCAAGATCGGTCACAGGATCCGGTCGCCGACCGGGACGACGAACGGCATCCGTTCCTCGCGGCGCTCGGCGAGCGTGTGCGCGCACTGCGCTCGCGCAAGGGCATGACCCGCAAGTCGCTGTCCCAGCATGCACAAGTGTCGGAACGACATCTGGCCAATCTCGAGTACGGAGTCGGCAACCCATCGGTACTGATCCTACTGCAGGTCTCCGAGGCGCTAGGCAGTTCGCTGGCCGAGCTACTCGGCGACGTGACGACCTCGTCTCCCGAGTGGTTGCTGCTGCGCGAGTTGCTCGAAGGCCACGATGAACAAGCCTTGCACCAGGTGCGGGTCGCGGTCGGCGAGATGTTCGGCACCGGCGGCGCGCACGGCAAGGGGACTTCAGGTCGCAGTTCCAGGGTTGCGCTGATCGGCTTGCGCGGTGCGGGCAAGAGCACCCTGGGCCAGATGCTGGCCCAGGATCTCGGCTTTGCGTTTCTGGAACTGAGCCGCGAGATCGAACAGTTCGCCGGCTGCAGTGTCGGCGAGATCCAGGCGCTGTACGGGCAGAACGCCTACCGACGCTACGAACGGCGGGCGCTCGAGGAAGCCATCCAGATCCATGAAGATGCCGTGATCGCCATTCCCGGCGGGCTGGTGTCCGATCCGGCCACCTTCAATCTGTTGCTGGCGCACTGCACCACCGTCTGGCTGTTCGCAGACCCGGAGGACCACTTGAAGCGGGTGGTTGCGCAAGGCGACACCCGACCAATGGCCGCAAGCCGCGAGGCACTGCAGGAGCTCAAGGCCATTCTGGCCGGCCGCGCTCCGTTTTACTCGAAGGCCGAAATCAAGGTCGACACCAGCGCACAACCCCTCGACGAAACCTTCGCCATCCTGCGCAAGCAGGTTCGAGAAGCCTTGAACCCCGAAAAATGCATCAAAGTGCTTGACACCCCGGCAAAATAGGCATTATGATGCCTTATCGCCGAACACAAAACTTGCACTAATTTGCATCTTCAGGAGTTCATCATGAACCAAGCCCCCCGCGTTGACTACCAGACCGATCCGTCGCAATACCGCCACTGGAAGCTTGCCTTCGACGGTCCTGTCGCGACGCTGACCGCCGACTTCGACGAAAACGCCGGCCTGCGCCCGGGCTACAAGCTGAAGCTCAACAGCTACGACCTGGGTGTCGACATCGAACTGAACGATGCACTGAACCGGATCCGCTTCGAGCACCCGGAAGTGCGCACCGTCGTCGTCACCAGCGGCAAGGACAAGGTGTTCTGTTCCGGCGCCAACATCTTCATGCTCGGCGTCTCCAGCCACGCCTGGAAGGTCAACTTCTGCAAGTTCACCAACGAGACCCGCAACGGCATC
>JALRBB010000258.1 GCA_023257915.1 Quisquiliibacterium sp.
CGGCCGCACCCGATGTGAAAGCCGGTCTTGCGCAGGATCTGTTCATCACGGTCCCGCAAGGCCAGGCCGGATCGCTCAAGGCCGAGGTCGACCGCATCAAGCCGCTGATCGCGCCGATCACCAAAGGCCAGCGGATCGGCACGCTAAGGGTCCGTCAGGGCGACAAGGTGCTGCTCGAGCAGGCGCTGATCGCGCAGGCCAGCGTCGACGAGGCTGGTCTGCTCAGGCGTGCCTGGGACACGATCCGGCTGTGGTTCGAAAAATAGCCAACCGCGTGACAACATCATGAACGACGACGCACAAACCGTATTCCTGAACGGCGAATTTCTGCCGCTCGAGCAGGCAAGAGTCCCGGTGCTCGACCGGGGTTTCATTTTCGGTGACGGCATCTACGAAGTCGTCCCGGTCTACGCGCGCAAGCCCTTTCGCTGGCGCCAGCACCTCAAACGGCTGGGCGGCAGCCTGCAGGCGATCGGGATCACCAATCCTCGCGACGAGGCCGGCTGGACCGAACTGGTCCATGAACTGATCGCCCGCCATCCGTGGCAGGACCAGTTCGTCTACATCCAGGTCACCCGTGGCGTGGCCCGGCGCGACCATGCATTTCCGAAGGATGTGCAACCCACGGTGTTCGCGATGAGCAGCCAGTTCGTGCCGGTGGCCGACGCGCTGCGCGCGACCGGTGTTCGCGCAATCAGCCTGCCCGACGAGCGCTGGCTTCACTGCGACATCAAGTCGATCTCGTTGCTTGGCAATGTGCTGGCCCGACAGGCCGCGGTCGAGGCGCAGGCCTTCGAATGCGTGATGTTCCGTGACGGATACCTCACCGAGGGCTCGGCCAGCAACATCTGGGTGGTGCGCGGCAACACCGTGTTCTGCCCGCCGCGCGATCGGCTGATCCTGGAGGGCATCCGGGTCGGTCTGGTTGAGGAACTCTGTGCGACAGCAGGCATCACGCTGGACATTCGCCGCATCACGCGCGAGGAGGTCCAGGCGGCCGATGAGTTGCTGCTGACCTCGGCCACGCGCGAAGTGCTCTCGATTACCTCGCTGGACGGCAAGCCCGTCGGCGATGGCCGGCCGGGTCCGGTGTATGAAAAGCTGTACGCCGCCTACCAGCAGGCCAAGGCCGGCTAAGACCGGTCGTTGCACGCATCGATGACCGATTCTTCCGCGTTCGACCGCCTTGAGCAGTTGCTCGAATTTCCGGTCGACTTCCCGCTCAAGATCATGGGCCGGCGGGTCGACGAATTCGCGCAGACGATCTCGGATCTGATCCTGGAGCACGCGCCGGACTTTGATCCGGCCACGGTGCAACTGCGGGTGTCCTCCAAGGGCACCTACCTGAGCCTGACCGCGGTGGTGCGCCTGCAGTCGCGCGCCCAACTCGAGGGCTTGTACAACGCGCTCAGCGCGCACCCGCTGGTGCGCATCGTCCTTTGACCCCGGCGCCGGGCGATGTCCGGCGTCTCGCAGGTTTTCACGCGTGACCCATCCCTCTCCGTCCGGCTTCGGCTTCGCCTTCTTCGCTGTCCTGATCTGGGGTACGCAGCTGCCAATCGCCAAGAGTGCGATGCTCGACCTGGATGGCTACACGATCACACTGGCCCGCTATGGACTGGCCGTGGTGGGTATGCTGCCGATCCTGCTGTGGCGCGAGGGACGCGCCGCACTGCGCTTCGATGGGCACGGCACACTGATCTGGGCTGCCGGCGTCATCGGCATGGCCGGCTCCGGGCTGCTGGTGTTCACCGGCCTGTCGATGACCCGCCCGGAGGTGACGGTGATCATCATCGCGCTGCAGCCGGCGCTGACCGCCATTGCGCAATGGCTGTTCAAAGGCCGCCGCCCGGCCTGGATCACACTGTGCTGCCTGGTCGCCGCCTTCCTTGGCGTCGCATTCGTCGTGACGCGCGGCGGTACCGGCCTGCCGGAACTGATGCGTTCCAGCGCAAACGAGCTGATCGGCAATGCGCTGGTCCTGCTCGGCAGCGCGGCCTGGGTCGGCTACGCGCTGATGGTCGAAAAGCTGCGTGGCTGGTCGTCATTGCGCATCTCCACACTCAGCTGCCTGACGGCGCTGCCCGCGATCCTGATCGTCTGGGGACTGCTGCAGGCGATCGGGCTGGCGGTAATGCCAACCGGGGCCCAGCTGATCGAGCACAGCTGGCGACTCGGCTACCTGGGCATTCCGGGGATCCTGATCGCGATGCTGTTGTGGAACGCCGGCACCCAACGGATCGGGCCGCTCAATGCGATGCTGATGATCAACCTGATGCCGGTGTTCACGTTTGCGATGCGGGCACTCGAGGGCGCAACAATCCGCTCGAGCGAGCTGATCGGTGCCGCGATTGTCGTCGTCGCGCTGGTGACCAACAATGCGTATCTGCGCCTCGCAGCTCGCCGCGCAGAGCGCAGGCACAAGCTCGCGGGCTTGCCGCAAACCCAGGTCTGAGCCCAGCTCACGCGAACATGTCGACGATTACCCGCCACTTTCCCGGGCTTTCCGACTACGCGCAAACGCTCGAGCGGATGCGCGAGTTCACGCGTGCGCGCACCCCCGATACGCCGGACGAATTCTGGCTGTTGCAGCACCCACCGGTCTTCACGCTCGGGCTTGCAGGCCGTGCGAATCATCTGCTCGATCCCGGTCCGATCCCGATCGAGAAGACCGAGCGCGGTGGTCAGGTCACTTATCATGGCCCAGGGCAAGTGATCGCTTACACACTTGTCGACCTTCGCCGACGTGGGCTCGGCGTCAAGGAGCTGGTGTTCCGGATCGAGCAGGCACTGATCCAGACGCTGGCCGGCTGGGACATCGATGCGCGGCGCGTGCCCGGCGCGCCGGGCGTCTACGTGCCGCTACCCGGGGGCGAGGGGAACTTCGCCGGCTTCGCCAAAATCGCCGCGCTCGGCATCAAGATCAGCAGCGGTTGCAGCTATCACGGCGCGGCGCTGAATGTCGCGATGGATCTTGCTGCGTTTTCGCGCATCGACCCCTGCGGCTACCCGGGCCTGCGCACCGTCGACATGGCCAGCCTGGGTGTCGACGCGCAACCGGACGAGGTCGCCATGACGCTGGCCGAGCGCCTGTCGGCGCATCTCGGGTAACCGCCGTCCGATCCCCTACGGCGCAAGCCCGTCGCGCCGGGATTGCGCCGACTCCGATAAACTGTCGATCTTCCCCCGCAGCACCGCCGACATTGTGCACGAATGCCGGCCCACCGCGATGAAACCGACCGACGCCAATACCCCGCCGGCACCTGCCGCCTACGATCCGACCGCCAAGCAAAAGGCGCACGACAAGACTTCGCGGATCCCGATCAAGGTCGAGCGCAGCGGTCCGACGCTCAAAAAGCCGGACTGGATCCGGGTGCGCGCCGCATCGAACAACACCCGCTTCTACGAAATCAAAAATATTCTTCGCGAGCACCGGCTGCACACGGTCTGCGAGGAGGCCTCCTGCCCGAACATCGGTGAGTGCTTCGGCAAGGGCACGGCCACCTTCATGATCATGGGCGACAAGTGCACCCGGCGCTGCCCATTTTGTGACGTCGGCCATGGCCGGCCGGATCCCCTTGATACGCAGGAACCGGAAAACCTCGCGCGCACGATCGCGGCGCTCAAGCTTTCCTACGTGGTGATCACCAGCGTCGATCGCGACGACCTGCGCGATGGCGGTGCGCAGCACTTCGTCGACTGCATCCGACGGGTGCGCGAGTTGTCGCCGCAGACCCGCATCGAAGTGCTGGTGCCGGACTTCCGGGGGCGCATGGACCGTGCGCTCGCGATCCTGGAGGCGGCACCTCCGGACGTGATGAATCACAACCTGGAGACCGTGCCGCGCCTTTACCGCGAGGCGCGACCAGGCTCGGACTATCAGCACTCGCTGGCGCTGCTGGCCGAGTTCAAGAAGCGTGTGCCTGGCGTGCCGACCAAGTCCGGCCTGATGGTGGGCCTTGGCGAGACCGACGAGGAAATCCTCGAGGTGATGCGTGACATGCGCGAGCACCAGATCGACATGCTGACTCTGGGACAATATCTCGCACCGTCCAACGCCCACCTGCCGGTTCGCCGCTATGTGCATCCGGACACCTTCAGCATGTTTGAGGCGCAGGCCCAGACGATGGGCTTCACCCATGCGGCGGTCGGCGCGATGGTGCGCTCCTCCTATCACGCTGATCAGCAGGCCCATGCTGCAGGCGTGACTTAAAGCGCGCCGGCTGCCCGCATCGCGCGGCACCGCCGGCCAGGCGCAATCCACCCGGACCACCCTGATGCATCCGAACCTGCTCGCGCTTGGCGCGATCCTGCTGTGGTCCTCTCTGGCCACACTCGGTGTGTCGCTGGCGGAGCTGCCGCCGTTCCTGCTGACCGGGCTGGCGCTGCTGATCGGCAGCCTGCCTGCCTGGCCGCTATGGCGCCAGTGGCGGGTGCCGCCGCGGACGCTGGCGCTCGGAGTCGGCGGCCTGTTCGGCTACCACTTCCTGCTGTTCATCGGCTTGCGCCTGGCGCCACCGGTGGAGGCCAATCTGGTCAACTACCTGTGGCCGCTGCTGATCGTGCTGCTCGCTCCAGTGCTGCTGCCGGGCATCCGGCTGCGTCCCGCGCATGTCCTCGCGGGGTTACTTGGTTTTTCGGGGGCAGCGCTGGCCATCCTGGGCGGATCGGATCCGACCGCTGCCGACGCCAACACCGGCACGCTCGCCTGGGCCGGCTACCTGGCCGCTGCGGCCGCGGCGTTCACCTGGGCGGTCTACTCATTGTTGACCCGTCGGGTCGCAGCCTTTCCGACCGGTGCAGTGGGCCTGTTCGCGTTGCTGTCGGGCCTGCTGTCGCTGCTCTGCCATCTGCTGCTCGAACCATCGACCGCCCTGGACGCGACCGACCTCGGCCTGGTCACGCTGATCGGACTGGGTCCAATGGGCGCGGCCTTCTATCTGTGGGATCGAGCCCTGAAGACCGGGGACGCCCGGACAATCGGGCTGCTCAGCTACCTGACGCCGTTGGGGTCGACCAGCCTGCTGCTGGCCAGCACCGGCCGCGCGTTCAGTACGACGCTGATGCTGGCGACGGTGATGATCGTCGGTTCGGCCCTGCTCGGCCTGCGGACAGGCAGGGGCGACGCCAGCCCCCGAACTACGGCAAAATAGGCGCCCATGCCCTGCAGACCGCCTCGGCGGTCCAGGCGTCACGCTCACCCCGGATCCGGATCCGCATCCGGATCTGCAGTCAGGACACCCACGGAGAACCCAGATGAACACAGCGACCAAGCCGGAGCAAACCGCCGTCGAGCACGCCACCTATGAAGATCTCTGCCTGTACATCGACGGCGAGTTCATCAAAGGCGGTGGGCGCAAGGAACAAGATGTGCTGAACCCGGCGACCGGCCAGCCGATCGCCAAGCTGCCGCATGCCACCCGCGAGGACCTGGACCGCGCACTGGCCGCCGCCGCCCGCGCGTTCGAAACCTGGAAAAAAAGCTCCCCGCTGGAGCGCGCCAAGATCCTGCGCAAGGTCGGCGAGATGTCACGCGAACGCGCCAAAGACATCGGCCGCAACATCACGCTCGATATGGGCAAGCCAATCGCCGAGGCAATCGGCGAGGTCATGGCCAACTCCGAACACTGCGACTGGCACGCCGAGGAATGCCGCCGCATCTACGGCCGCGTCATTCCGCCGCGTCTGCCCAATGTGCGCCAGATGGTGCTGCGCGAGCCGATCGGCGTGTGCGCCGCATTCACGCCCTGGAACTTCCCGTACAACCAGGCGATCCGCAAGATCTGCGCCGCGGTCGGCGCCGGCTGCACGATCGTGATCAAAGGTCCGGAAGATTCGCCCAGCGCGGTCGTCGCGATCGCCAGAATGTTCCATGAAGCTGGCCTGCCTCCCGGCGTACTGAACGTGGTCTGGGGCGTGCCGGCTGAAGTGTCCGACTACCTGATCAAGTCGCCGATCGTGCGCAAGGTCTCGTTCACCGGCTCGGTGCCGGTCGGCAAGCAGCTGGCGGCGCTGGCCGCGGCGCACATGAAGCGCGTCACGATGGAACTCGGCGGCCACTCTCCGGTTGTCGTTTTCGACGACGCCGACATCGATCGCGCCGCCGACATGCTGGTCGCATTCAAGTTCCGCAACGCCGGCCAGGTCTGCGTGTCGCCCACGCGCTTTTACATCCAGGAAAAGGCCTACGACCGCTTTGTGGCGCGCTTCATCGAAAAGACCAACGGCATCAAGGTTGGCTCGGGCCTCGAGGAAGACACCCGGATGGGACCGTTGGCCCACTACCGCCGCGTACCGGCAATCCAGAGCTTCATCGACGACGCGAAAAAGCGCGGCGCCAAGATCGAGATCGGCGGCACACAACTGGGCGAAGTCGGCAACTTCTTTGCACCGACCGTGCTGACCAATGTCCCCGAAGACAGCCTGGTGATGACCAGCGAGCCGTTCGGTCCGGTCGCGCCCTGCGTACCGTTCAAGGACATCGACGAGGTGCTGCGCCGCGCAAACTCGCTGCCCTACGGCCTGTCCTCGTATGTGTTCACGACCAACACGAAAAATGCGCTGGCGATGCAAAACGGCATCGAGGCCGGCATGGTCAATATCAATCACTTCGGCCAGGCCCTCGCCGAGACGCCGTTCGGCGGCATCAAGGACAGCGGCATCGGCAGCGAAGGCGGCACCGAGACCTTCGACGGCTACCTGACGACCAAGTTCGTCACGCAGATGGACTAAGGAGCGGCCAACCGTGATCGAACTGCATTTCGCACCGGGCGCCTGCTCATTCGTGCCGCATGTCGCGCTGGAAATCATCAAGGCGCGCACCGGGGAGGATTTTTCTCCGCGGCTGATCAAGCTGCACAAGGGCGAGCAGCGCACGCCGGAATACCTCGCGCTGAATCCGGACGGCCAGGTGCCGATGCTAAGCGTCGGCGGCCAGCCGCTGACGCAGATCGTGGCGATCTGCGACTATCTCGACCGGCGCTATCCGCAGGCCGGGTTGCTGCCGTCCGAGAACTGGGCGCGGGCGCAGGCGATGTCGCAGCTTGCGTGGATGAACAACACCGCGCATCCGACCTTCACGCATGTGTTCATGCCGCACAAGTTCACCGATAACGAGGCGGCGCAGGCAGAGCTGAAGCGCTTCAATGCGCTGCAGTTCCGCAAGCACCTGGAGCGGGTGCAGGACTGGATCAAGAACGCCAATCCGTTCTGGCATGGTGAGCAGCCCACCTTTCATGATGCGTATGCATTCACGCTGCTCCGCTGGGGCGGCTACGCCGGCATCGATCCGGATTCGTTGCCTGCGCTCAAAGCCTTCGCTGAACGCGTCGCTGCCGCACCGGCGGTCGCCGCGGCGATCGCGCGCGAGCGGATCGCGCTGGACACCTACAAGAAGGCTTGAGGAACCCGGCTGGCGCTGCTTAGCCCGGGCAAGGCCCATGATGTTTGCCGACCGCGCCGACGCAGCCATCAAGCTGGCTCGGGCGCTGTCGGCTTACCGGGACCGCAATGCGCTGGTGCTCGCCATCCCGCGTGGCGCAGTGCCGATGGGCAAGCTCGTCGCGCGGGAACTGCGGGCCGAACTGGACGTGGTGCTGGTGCGCAAGCTGCGCGCACCCTTCTCGCCGGAATTCGCGGTCGGCGCGATCGACGAGAATGGCTGGACCTATCTAGCACCGCACGACGCGCGGTTCGTGTCAGCCGGTGCGATCCAACCGGCCGGCTGACTCCAACCACTAATCAGCCGAGCAGTGCCTGCCTGGCCTGCTGATACTCACCGCGCAGCCGGGCTACCAGTTCACCGGCGCCGACCACCGACTTGACCGCACCGATACCCTGGCCGCAACCCCAGATCTCCTTCCAGGCTTTCGGTTTTTCACGGTTCGAACCGAAATTCATCTTGCTCGCATCGCTTTGCGGCAGGTTCTCCGGATCCAGGCCAGCGCCAACCACCGAGGGCTTCAGATAGTTGCCATGCACGCCGGTGAACAGGTTCGTATAGATGATGTCCTGCGCCCCTGACTCGACAATCATCTGCTTGTACGCTTCGGCGGCATTGGCCTCGCGGGTCGCGATGAACGCCGAACCGATGTACGCAAGATCTGCGCCCATTGCCTGTGCGGCCAGCACACCGCGTCCGGTCGCGATTGCGCCCGACAGCAGCAGCGGGCCATCGAACCACTCGCGGATTTCCTGGATCAGGGCAATCGGCGACTGCATGCCGGCGTGACCACCGGCGCCGGCTGCGACCGCAATCAGCCCATCGGCACCCTTTTCGATCGCCTTGCGCGCAAAGCGGTCATTGATGATGTCGTGCAGCACGATGCCACCGTAGGAATGCACCGCATCGTTGACATCGGTGCGCGCACCGAGCGAGGTGATGACGATCG
>JALRBB010000357.1 GCA_023257915.1 Quisquiliibacterium sp.
GAAAAAGCGAGGGGGGAACCCCCTGCCCCATACGAGTTAGGCGCGTCTGATCCAACGGCGACTTGCCTAGAGCAACGACCCAACCCTGACGCCTAGTGCCATCTCGATTGGTATGCTTTATGGAATGCCAAAAACAAAACAGGCCCAAAAGGCCCGTTTTTTCTTACTAACCGGCGGAGGGCGAGGGATTCGAACCCCCGGTGGGCGCAAACCCACAACGGTTTTCAAGACCGCCGCATTCGACCGCTCTGCCAGCCCTCCGAAGTCGCCATTCTAATGCAGAGGCGAGCACATCAGCATCGTGCCCAGCGAAGCGATCGCGCGAGTTGCACGAAGCGTGCGGTTACCCTGACCAATAAGCCCACCCGCTTTTCTGTTGGATGCAACGTCGGGAACGTCAGCATCGTTCCCCCGGTATATGCTCGCGGCACACAGACAACACTCACGGCGAGCGTCTGTCATGTATCCAAAGGGGACCCGAATGATCCGGAAACTGGCTGCCCTGTTGGGGGTTGCGTTATCCATCACGGCTGCGCCAGTGTTTGCGCAGCAAAACGCCATGCGCATCATCGTTGCGTTTCCACCGGGCGGGCCGGTTGACTTCGTTGCGCGCAGCATCGCTGAGCAACTCGGCAAGGAACTGGGTCAACGCGTCATCGTTGAGAACAAGGCGGGTGCAAACGGCGCGATCGCCGCTGAAACGGTGATGCGCGCAGCGCCGGACGGCACCACGCTCTGGCTGACCAGCGTTGGTGCGGCGGCGATCAACCCATCGCTGTACGACAAGTTGCCCTACGACATGAAGGCGGATTTCGCCCCGGTCTCGCAAGTGGTGAACAACGTCGAACTGATGGTGGTCAACATCAACGATCCCGCCTCTGATGCTGCGCAGTTCGTCGCTGCCGCCAAGCGGCGCAGTGATCCGACTCCGTTCGCCTCTACGGGCATCGGCAGCATCCCGCACTTTGCGATGGAACAGCTCAAGGACAGCGGCAAGGTCAACCTGCTGCACGTTCCCTACAAAGGCGCCGCTCCGGCGATCACCGACCTGATCGGTGGCCAGGTTGCTGGATTTTTCGGCGACGTTCCGGGCCTGATCAACCATGTGCGTTCCGGACGGCTCAAGGCGGTCGGTATCGCCGACAGTAAACGCCATCCCTTGCTGCCCGACGTGAAGACGCTGGCCGAGCAAGGCCTGCCCGGTGTCGACAGCAGCAACTGGTACGCGCTGTTCGCCCCGGCCAAAACACCCGCAGCCACGATCGACAGACTCAGCGCAGCTGTGCGCCGGGTGGTCGCCGATCCGAAGGTCAATGAGCGGCTGGCATCAAACGGCGCTCAGCCGAAATCCTCAAGTCCGCAGGAGCTTGCTGAGCTGCTGGACAGCGACACGACCAAGTGGGCCAACATGATCAAGGCCAAGGGCATCAAACGCTAGTCGCTGCGCCGGATCAACTGATCTGGCGCTGCTGCCCCTTCCAGTACGGCTCGCGCAAGATCCGCTTCAGGATCTTGCCGCTTGGGTTGCGCGGAATCGTCTCGACGAAATCGATGCTGCGCGGGCACTTGAAGTGGGCCAGTCGCTCGCGCATCCATTCAATGATTGCCTCGCCAGTCGCATCGACACCCTGCTTGAGCACCACGCAGGCCTTGACCGACTCACCCCAGCGCTGGTCCGGAACCCCAAACACTGCACCGTCAGCCACTGCCGGGTGTTTCATCAAGACATTCTCCACCTCGGCCGGGTAGATGTTCTCGCCACCCGACACGATCATGTCCTTGATCCGGTCGTGAAGAAACAGATAGCCCTCGCGAAGGTAGCCGGCGTCGCCGGAGCGAAACCAACCCATGCCGTCCGGCTGGCGTTCAACGAACACATCCTGAGTCGCTTTCGGGTTGCGCCAGTAAGCCTTCATGTTCTGCGCGGTACGGATCCAGATCTCTCCGACCTCGCCTTCAGGCATGTCCCGTCCGGTGGCTGTATCGACCGCGCGCAATTCGACCCCGCGGATCGGCTTGCCGGCCGAGCGCAACAGCACGGCCTTTGGCCCTTCGGTCACATGATCCTCGGGGGCGAGCGCAGTGATCGCACCGCTGGTTTCGGTAAGCCCGTAGACCTGCACGAACTTGCAGCCGAAGGTGCGCATCGCATCGACCAGGACCCGCTCGGTGATCGGTGAGGCGCCGTAGGAAATGTATTGCAGCGACGAGTAATCCCGCTGATCGGCGCCTGGCACTTGCAGCAGAAACTGGATCATCGCCGGCACCAGAAAACTGTGGGTCACATGATGCTGTTCGATCGCATCGAGCACCTGCGGCGGAATGAAGTCCGGAAAGAGCACGCTCTTGCCGCCAAGTGCGTAAGTCATCAGGCCGATACCGATGCCGGCGATATGAAACGTGGGCAGTGCGTTGAGCATCACCGAACCATCGCCGCGATAGCCGATCGCCTCAGGCACCGGCCCCTGGAATGCCGCGCCGAGCGAGCGGTGAGTCAATTCGACGCCCTTGGGCAGACCGGTGGTGCCGGACGAATACAACTGCAGCGCGGTGTCGTCCGGATCCGGCCGATAGCCAGGATCCTGGTCAGGAAACCGGGCAGCCCATTGTTCGAGTGACTCCAGGCCATCAGCCGCATCACCGCTGATCAGTCTGATCTTCAAGCTCGGCAGTTCAATCTGCGCGCACAAGGCGACAAACTCCGGATCGACCATCAGCAGGCGCGCCTCGCCGTTGTCGACGATGTACTGAACCTCCGGAGGCGCCAGGCGCCAGTTGATCGGCATACAAACCGCGCCGATCTTTTGCGCGGCCACCGCGACTGCGACGCATTCGGCGGTGCGCTTGGTCAGGCAAGCAATCCGGTCGCCCTTGCCCAAGCCGCTCGCCTTCATCCCTTGGGCGAATCGGTTGGACAGCGTCTCCAGATCGCCGAAGGTCCAATTCCGCGTCGGTGTGACGAACGCCAGCGCAGACGGGTTTTCGCGGCCCACGCGGCGCGACTGTTCCAGCATCGAATCGTTCATGTCGGTCTCCTGGTCGGTGCCTGACGGCGCTCTGGCAAGAAGGATACCCACACAAGCCTTATCTCAGCCACGAAAGATTTCATTTCGCGACTGCACTAGCAGCGATTGGCGAATTGAAGGCAGCAGCGTGGCGCAATGATCAGAGCGCGCCCAGATCTCTGCCTGAACGATTCAGCAGCGCACGAACTCCGGCCAGGGCCAGGCACCGGAGTCAAAGCGCTCCAGCCAGAACACCGCGATCTGCGTCTTGACGTCGGTCAGGCGTCCTGCCCGCAGTTCGTCGACGAGCCAGCCAAGCGTGACGAAATCGATGTCCAGGAACTCGCCCTGATCGAGCTGACGACCCACCTCGGTCAGTTCCCGGCACAGGAAGATCTCGATCACCTCATCGGCAAATCCGATGGCAGGATGGATACGGGTCAACGGCGCCCATTGCGCGGCGTCGTAGCCGGTTTCCTCGATCAGCTCGCGTCGCGCGGTCTGCAGCGTCGATTCACCCGGATCACGCTTGCCGGCGGGAATCTCGATGAACACCTCACGCAGCGGATAGCGGAACTGACGCTCAACCAGGATGCGACCATCGGGCATCAGCGGCACCATCGCCGCGGCACCGGGATGCACGATGTACTCGCGCG
>JALRBB010000482.1 GCA_023257915.1 Quisquiliibacterium sp.
AAAACTGGGCCGCGAACTGGGCTTTCCAACGCTGAACATCCGGAGTCCATTCCCGAACCCGGCGGTACAAGGGGTTTTCGTCGTCCAGGTCCATGGTGTCGCAGACCGTCCCTGGCCCGCGGTGGCGAGCCTGGGCAGCCGACCGGCTGTCGAGCAGGATGGCAAGCTGCTGCTCGAAGTGCACCTGTTCGATTTTGACGGCGATCTTTATGGCCGGATGGTGCGGGTTGAATTCCTGCAACGCCTGCGCGAGGAGCGTGACTATCCCGACCTCGAATCGCTGACCCAGCAGATCGGGCTGGACGCACGACAAGCACGCGAGCATTTAGGGATCGCCTCACGAGATTGACGCAGACCCGCCGAAAACCGGATGCCCGAGAACGCCAGCATCCGGATTCCAAGCGACTCACCGAAGAACACTGACACAGGACCCTGAAGATGGCCGACGAAAAGGCACACAAGGCGAACGCCGGCACCAAGTCGTACCGCGAGACGCTGAATCTTCCCGATACGCCGTTTCCGATGCGTGGTGATCTTGCCAAGCGCGAGCCCGGCTGGACTCAGCAGTGGCAGGAAAAAGGCGTCTACCGACGCCTGCGCGAGTTCTGCAAGGGTCGTCCGGTGTGGGTGCTGCATGACGGACCGCCGTATGCGAACGGCGACATCCACATCGGCCACGCGGTCAACAAGATCCTCAAGGACATGATCGTCAAGAGCCGCAACATGGCCGGCTTCGATGCGCGCTATGTGCCGGGCTGGGACTGCCATGGCATGCCGATCGAAATCCAGATCGAAAAACAGTTCGGCAAGCATCTGCCGGCGGCGCAGGTTCAGGCCAAATCCCGCGCTTATGCGGCCGAGCAGATCGAACGACAGAAAAAGGACTTCATCCGGCTCGGTGTCCTGGGCCAGTGGGATGACCCGTATCTGACGATGGCTTACGGCAATGAAGCCGACGAGCTGCGTGCGCTGGGTCAGTTGCTCGACAGGGGATTCCTGTTCCGAGGCCTGAAGCCGGTGAACTGGTGCTTCGACTGCGGCTCGGCGCTAGCCGAGGCTGAGGTCGAATATGCCGACAAGACCGACATCTCGGTAGACGTTGGCTTCGGCTTTGCGCAACCGGATCGGGTGGCTGCGGCGTTCGGGCTGTCGAGACTGCCGGTTGAGCATGGCTACTGCGTGATCTGGACCACCACGCCCTGGACCCTGCCCTCGAACCAGGCCTTGAACCTGCACCCGGAATTCGACTACGCGCTGGTGCGTACACGCTGGCAAGAGCAGGACACGCTGCTGATCCTGGCCACCGAGCGCGTCGAGCAATCGCTGGCCAGCTACGGACTGACTGGCGAAGTGCTTGCTACCTGCAAGGGCAAAGCGCTGGAACTGGTCGAGTTCAAGCATCCGTTTGCAGATCGCACTGCCCCGGTCTACCTGGGCGACTACGTGACCCTGGACAGTGGCACCGGCGTCGTGCACTCGGCGCCAGCCTACGGCGTGGAGGACTTTCTGTCCTGCAAGCGCTACGGCATGCAGGACGCCCAGATTCTGCAGCCGGTGCTTGGCGATGGAACCTACGCCAGCTGGCTCGAGCATTTCGGTGGCCTGTCGATCTGGGACGCCAATCCAAAGATCGTCGAACTGATGCGAGAGCGCGGCGTGTTGTTCAACTCGCTCAAGTATCCGCATAGCTACATGCACTGCTGGCGCCACAAGACGCCAATCATTTACCGCGCCTCAAGCCAGTGGTTCGCCGGCATGGATGTCACTCCGACGGATGGCAGCCCGACGCTTCGCGAGACCGCGCTCAAAGGCGTCGAGGCCACCGAGTTTTTCCCGGGATGGGGAAAGGCGCGGCTGCACGGCATGATCGCGAACCGCCCGGACTGGACCTTGTCGCGCCAGAGGCAGTGGGGCGTGCCGATGGCCTTCTTCGTACACCGGGAAACCGGCGAGTTGCATCCGCGCACGCCGGAACTGATCGAGGCGGTGGCGCAGCGCATCGAGCGCGAAGGCATCGAAGCCTGGCAGCGACTGGATCCGGTCGAACTGCTCGGCGACGAGGCCGCCATGTACGAGAAGAACAGGGACACACTGGACGTGTGGTTCGACTCGGGAACCACGCACGCCACGGTCTTGCGCGGCTCGCACCGGGATCAGTCGCACTTCCCGGCTGATATGTACCTGGAAGGTTCCGATCAGCATCGCGGCTGGTTTCATTCGTCGCTGCTGACTTCGGCGATGCTCAATGGGGTTGCGCCCTACAAGGCCTTGCTCACGCACGGTTTCGTCGTCGATGGCGAAGGCCGCAAGATGTCCAAGTCGATGGGCAACGTGATCGCCCCGCAGAAGGTCTCCGACTCGCTCGGCGCCGAAATCCTTCGCTTGTGGGTCGCCAGCACCGACTACTCGGGCGAACTGTCGATTTCGGACGAGATCCTGAAACGCGTCGTCGAGGCGTATCGCCGCATCCGCAACACGCTGCGTTTTCTGCTGGCCAATGTCGCCGACTTCGACGCCGATCGTGATGCTCTGCCAATCGGGCAATTGTTCGAAATCGACCGCTATGCGATCGCACTGGCCGCTGACTGGCAAAAGTCGATCGAAGCCGACCTCGCGCGCTTCGAATTCCATCCGGTGGTCGCCAAGCTGCAGACCTTCTGCTCCGAGGATCTCGGGGCTTTCTATCTCGACATCCTGAAAGACCGGCTGTACACGACTGCTGCCGACAGCCAGGCGCGTCGTTCGGCACAGACTGCGCTGCACCACATCACCAGCGCGCTGCTGCGACTGATGGCCCCCATCTTGTCGTTCACTGCCGAGGAGGCCTGGCCGATGTTTGCGCCCCGCCTGTGGAAGGAACAGGGCGAGACGATCTTCACGCAGACGTACCACGAGTTTCCGGCAGTCCCCGATGCCCATCTTCTGGTTCCGAAATGGGCGCGGATCCGGGAAGTGCGCGCCGACGTGCTGCGCAGCCTCGAGGATGTTCGCAGCGCCGGCGGCATCGGGTCGTCCCTGCAAGCCGAAGTCACGCTGCGGGTAAGCGGCGAGGACCATGATCTGCTCTCGACGCTCGCGGACGATTTGCGCTTCGTCCTGATCACCTCGGCTGCGCGCCTGGAGCGGGTTGACGCACCTGAAACAACTGGCGTTGAAGTCAATCCCAGTACGCACGCCAAGTGCGAGCGCTGCTGGCACTGGCGAGCCGATGTGGGGTCCGATCCAGCCCATCCTGCCCTGTGCGGGCGCTGCGTCAGCAACCTGTTTGGCACAGGCGAGCCGCGGTCCTTCGCATGAGCGAGACGCGTCGCTGGCTCTTGCTGGCCGGGCTGATCGTCATCGGCGACCAGCTCAGCAAGTTCGCGATCCTGGACAGCTTGCAATACGGCCAGCGGCTCGCGCTGATCCCCGGCTGGTTCGACCTGACCCTGGTCTACAACACCGGCGCCGCGTTCAGTTTTCTGGCGAGCGCCGGAGGCTGGCAACGCTGGTTTTTCGTTGGCATTGGCATCGGTGCCACGCTCTTCATCCTCTGGATGCTGGCCCGCCATCCGGGTCAACGGCTGTTCTCCTTCGCGCTGTCGCTGATCATGGGTGGCGCGGTGGGCAACGTGATCGATCGCCTGCTGCATGGCAAGGTCGTCGACTTTCTGCTCGTCTACCGCGATCCTTGGTACTGGCCAGCGTTCAATGTCGCCGACAGCGCGATCACCGTCGGCGCCGTGTTTCTGATCGTTGACGAGTTCCGTCGGGTTCGACGCGCGCGCTGAGCCCGGGCTGTGATACAAACCTCGCAAGGCAATCCGGCACGGACCGCACGATGGAACTGACCAATCGCCATATCCTGCTCGGCGTCACCGGCGGCGTCGCCGCTTACAAGGTCGCGCAATACGCGAGGGAACTACAGCGTCGCGGCGCGACGGTTCAGGTCGCGATGACCGAAGCGGCGACCCGCTTTGTCGGACCGGTCACATTCCAGGCGCTGACCGGGCGACAGGTGTACACCGACCAGTGGGACTCCAGCGTACCGAACAACATGGCGCACATCGAGCTGTCGCGCCAGGCCGATGCGATCGTGATCGCTCCGGCCACTGCGGATTTTCTCGCCAAGCTCGCCAACGGTCTGGCTGACGATCTGCTCTCCACCTTATGCATCGCGCGGAACTGTCCGCTGCTGGTTGCTCCGGCAATGAACCGCGAGATGTGGGCAAACCCTGCGACGCAGCGCAATGTGGCGCGCCTGATCGAAGACGGCATCGTGATGCTCGGCCCGGACGAGGGCGACCAGGCCTGCGGTGAGACCGGTGTCGGACGCATGCTCGAGCCGGAAGATCTCGTCGAGGACACGATTGCCTTCTTCGCGCCCAAGGCGCTGGCCGGCAAACAGGTGCTGATCACCGCCGGCCCGACCTTCGAGCCGATCGATCCGGTGCGCGGCATTACCAACCTGTCGTCGGGCAAGATGGGATTTGCGATCGCCCGCGCCTGCCGCCAGGCAGGTGCGCAGGTCAGCCTGATCGCCGGGCCCACTGCACTGCCCACGCCCCGGGCCGTGAGGCGAATCGATGTCACCACGGCCCGCCAGATGTTCGACGCGGTACAGGCCGCACTCGCCGCCCCGGTTCGCACCGACATCTTCATCGCGGTGGCCGCAGTCGCCGACTGGCGCGTGGCCAACGCCAGCGACAGCAAGCTCAAAAAGACCGCCGGCGGCCAGCCCCCGGCGCTGCAGTTTGCCGAAAACCCGGACATCCTCGCCAGCGTGGCCGCACGAGCCGACGCTCCCTACTGCGTGGGCTTCGCCGCCGAAAGCGAGGATCTGGAACGCAATGGTCAGGACAAGCGTCGGCGCAAGGCAGTTCCTCTGCTGGTCGCCAACATCGGTCACGCAACCTTCGGTCGCGATGACAACGAATTGCTGCTGATCGACGAGGACGGCAGCACCAAGCTTTCCCGTGACCGCAAAGATGCGCTCGCAGCCCGGCTGGCCCAGGAGATCGCCAGGCGCCTGCCCCCGTCCGACTGAGTTTCTCCGTCAACTGATCGCGCGGATCCCATGAAGATTGAACTGAAGATTCTCGATGCCCGGATGGCTAGCCAGTTGCCTGCCTATGCAACACCAGGCAGCGCGGGTCTGGACCTTCGAGCCTGCATCGACGTCCCATTGGAACTGGCTCCCGGTCAAGCCCAGTTGATTCCGACCGGGCTGGCAATTCACCTGGGTGATGCGGGTCATGCGGCAGTGATCCTGCCGCGCTCGGGCCTCGGCCACAAGCACGGCATCGTGCTTGGCAACCTGGTCGGCCTGATCGACTCCGACTACCAGGGGCAGTTGATGGTCTCTTGCTGGAACCGCGGACAATCGCCGTATGTTGTCCAGCCGATGGAGCGGATTGCGCAACTGGTCGTCGTGCCGGTCGTGCAGGCGAGCTTCGAGGTTGTCAGCGAGTTCGCGCAAAGCGAACGTGGGGCCGGCGGGTTTGGCAGCACCGGCACCGGCTGAACGCACGAGCCCTGCGACCGAGAGCTCTCGGGGGCTTGCCGCCAGCTCAGCGGTCCGCCAGCACCATCTGCTCGAGCTTGACCACGTCGGCGACGAATAGCCGAATGCCCTCGGCCAGTTTTTCAGTGGCCATCGCATCCTCGTTGAGCGCGAAGCGAAAGTGTTTCTCGTCGAAGCGCACCCGCTCGAGATGCAGATGCTGCGCCGCCTGCGCATCCAGGCATCTGGAAACCGGCTGCTGAGACTGCCGCAACTGCTCGAGCAAATCCGGACTGATCGTCAGCAGGTCGCAGCCGGCAAGCGCAAGGATCTGCCCGAGGTTGCGAAAGCTCGCCCCCATCACCTCGGTCTGGTAACCATAGCGTTTGAAGTATTCATAAATGCGACGCACGGACCGAACGCCCGGATCCTGCTCGCCCACGTAGTCCACTCCATCGCGCTTTCGGTACCAGTCATAGATGCGGCCGACGAAGGGCGAGATCAGCGTCACCCCGGCATCGGCGCACGCGACCGCCTGCTCGAAGGCGAACAGCAGCGTCAGGTTGCAGCGGATACCCTCGGCTTCAAGGCGCTCGGCTGCGTGAATTCATTCCCAGGTCGACGCAATCTTGATCAGCACCCGCTCGCGTCCGATGCCCTGAGCCTCGT
>JALRBB010000492.1 GCA_023257915.1 Quisquiliibacterium sp.
GTATTCGGTGACGCCGCCGTGTGTGGCCCAGCGGGTGTGCGCAATGCCGGTGGGCGCCTGTGCGCCGATCGCATCGACCCTGGCCTGAAGTTCAGCGACCCGCCCAACCGCGCGGACACGCTCGATTGCGCCATCGACCAGCGCCAGGCCGGCCGAGTCATAGCCGCGATATTCGAGTTTGCGCAACCCCTCGATCAGGATCGGCGCAACGTTGCGTCGCGCAGTCGCGCCGACGATTCCGCACATGTGCGTTGAGCTCCGTGTTTCAGGAAGGCGTTTTCTTGACCGGCCGCTTCCAGCTTGTAATCGATAGCTGCTTGGCCCGTGACACCGTCAGCTGGTCCGCAGGAGCGTCACGCGTTAGCGTCGTGCCTGCGCCGAGCGTGGCGCCGCGCCCGACCCGGACCGGCGCGACCAGTTGTGTATCGCTACCGATGAACGCGTCATCCTCGATGACCGTCTGGTGCTTGTTCACGCCGTCATAGTTGCAGGTGATCGTGCCGGCGCCGATGTTCACGCGCTGACCGATGACCGCATCGCCGATGTAGGCCAGGTGGTTCGCCTTGGACTGCGCCGCCACCTTGGCGTTCTTCATCTCGACGAAATTGCCCACATGGGTGTGATCGCCGAGCTCGGTGCCCGGACGCAGCCGCGCGTATGGTCCGATCCGGGCCTGGGCGCCGACGCTGGCGCCGTCGACATGCGTGAACGGCAGCAACTCGGTGCCTGCGCCGATCTGCGCATTGCGCAGCACGCAGTTGGCGCCGATGCGCACCCCGTCGCCAAGCCGCACATTGCCTTCGAACACACAGTTGATGTCGATTTCGACGTCGCGACCGCAGACCAGTGAACCGCGAATGTCCAGGCGCGCCGGATCGGCCAGTGTGACGCCGGCCTCCATCAGCTGGCGTGCCTGATTGCGTTGCAGCACCCGTTCCAGTTCGGCCAGTTGCACCTTGCTGTTGACGCCGCGCGTTTCCCACTCGGCAAGCGGCCGACTGGATACGACTGCGACTCCGTCGGCAACCGCCGCCGCGATGATGTCGGTCAGGTAGTACTCGCGCTGGGCATTGTCATTGGACAGGGCGCCAAGCCAGCGCTTGAGCGCTCCGGTCGGCGCGACCAGGATCCCGGTATTGATCTCGCGGATCTTGCGCGTGGCGTCATCCGCATCCTTGTGCTCGACGATGCGCACGATGCGCTCGCCCTCCCGGACGATGCGACCGTAGCCACTCGGATCGTCGACCTCGACGGTGAGTAGCGCGAGCCTCGCACTGCCCGCCTTGGCCTGCAGCCGCATCAGGGTTTCGTGGGACACCAGCGGCACATCGCCGTAAAGCACCAGTGTCGGCACCGAGTCGTCGAGCATCGGGGCAGCCTGCATCACCGCATGGCCGGTGCCCAGTTGCGGGTCCTGCTTCGCCCATTTCAGATCGGCCGCCGCAAAGGCTTCGGGAACCTGCTCGCCGCCATGGCCGTAGACGATAAAGATGCCATTGGGCATCAGACTTCGCGCACAATCGAGCACATGCGCGAGCAGCGGTTTTCCACCCAGACGGTGCATGACCTTGGGCAGATCGGAATTCATCCGTTTGCCCATGCCGGCTGCAAGTACTACGATATTCATTTTTCTTGACTAATCAATGACTTGCGCCGCCATTTCGGCTCATCCGATGCAGTTTAACATGCAGCCTCGCGTGCTGAGACGCTGGCTGCTGGCGGCGCTTGTGCTTTGCCTGATGCTGTCGGGTTGTTCTTTCGTGCGCTTGTCCTACGAGCATTTTCCGAGGCTGGCGCAGTGGGAGATCGATCGTCACCTGGATCTGGACGCCACCCAGAAAGCCGTGCTGGCTCGGCATCTCGACGCGCTGCATGTGTGGCACCAGCGCGAACAACTGCTTCAGGTCGGCGCGTTCCTGCAGCAGCTCGAATCGGGTGCGCATGGGCCGGTCGACGCCAATCGGGTCGGTGCCTGGCGCAGCCAGATCGCGCAGGCCTGGGCTGCACTGGCGGATCGGATGGCGCCAGCGGTCGCAGAACTGGGCGTGAGCCTGCGGCCAGAACAACTGCGCAAGATGCGCGAGCGGTTTTCTCGCGCGAATGCGAAGTTTCGTGATGAGTATCTCCCGGACGATCCGCAGGCGCTGCTGCGGGCGCGCGCGGAGCGCTGGATCAAACGGGCAAAGTTTTTCCTGGGCGAACTCACGCCGGGGCAAGTGCAGGAACTGACCGACGCGGCGATGCGGATGACGCCAAGCGAGGTAGCCTGGCTGGCCGAGCGCGAGGCCCGTCAGCAGCGCTTGCTCGCGCTGCTCGAGCGCTTGTCGGTCGAGAAGCCGGCCTCGGCCACTGCGGTCGAGCTCAGTCGCCAGATGCTTCGAGGCTACTGGACGCTCGAGGGATCCGCGCGACAGGCAGTGCTCGAGCGCGACATCTCCGCGAGCGACGCACTGGCAGCAAAGCTGCTGACACGCGCCCAAGCCGGTCAGCGCAGTCACTTCAGCCAGATGCTGCGCGCCTA
>JALRBB010000522.1 GCA_023257915.1 Quisquiliibacterium sp.
AGCGCGAGCGGCTCGTCGGCCATCAGCGCCGAGCCCGCGAAGACGTTGCAGACCTTCTTCGCCGGGCAGCCCATGTTGATGTCGATGATCTGCGCACCGCGATCCACGTTAAAGCGTGCAGCCTGCGCCATCATGTCCGGATCGGCGCCGGCGATCTGTACCGCCTTGGGCTCCATCTCACCGTCGTGATCCAGTCTGCGCGAACTTTTGACGCTGGCCCATAACTGCGGATTCGAGGCGGCCATCTCGCTGACCGCGTAGCCAGCCCCGAGGCGCTTGCACAACTGGCGAAACGGACGGTCTGTCACGCCGGCCATCGGCGCAACGAAGACGTTGTTGCACAGAGCGTGCGGACCGATGTTCATGCTGGCGGGGTCCTCGGACTTGGAAGATGCGGGCTGTGATGCGGCGAAAAACACGGGCAGGTGTTGCGAACAGATTGCACGACCGATGTCGCATCAAAGCTTGACGGCGCTGTCGCCGAACCACCGGGGGGCAAAGTTTAACGAAAAACCGGCTGCACAAGAAATGAGCAAGCCGTCTGCCTGGAGCACTCAGCGTATTCCGAACATCAAATGGCTGGCGAGTGCGCGGCGAGCGACCGGCAACAGATCGAGCGAGGTGAGGGCCAGTGCCTGCAGCGGTCGTATTGCGCGAATCGAAAAGGCCCGGGCGAGCGTGTCGGTGAGCAAGATTGCCCCCTGCCGGTCGTTGCGACGTGCCTTCGCGTAGTGCTGCAGGGCTTGCGTCGATTCGTACCCTTGAGCCCGCGCCAGTCCGAGCCATTGCGCCAACTCGAAGGCGTCGCGCAGCCCCAGGTTCAACCCCTGGCCTGCGACCGGGTGAAGCGCTTGCGCTGCGTTACCGATCCAGACCTCCTTGCCTCGTACCAGTTCGCGTCGTGCGCGCCGAACCATCGGCACGCACTGCGGTTTGTCCACGAACGCGATGCGGCCGAGTCTCCACCCAAACGCGCGCTGGAGTTGATGCGCGAGTTGCGCGCCATCCAGCTCCGCCCGTTCCCGAGTGCGTTCAGGCAGATCGCACCAGACCAGCGCATAGCGCCCAGGGCGCGGGGCCGGCAGCAGCGCGAGCGGCCCGTTGGGGGTGAAGCATTCGAATGCGGTGCCAGGCGGGACGCGGGCTTTATCGTTCTCGACCTGGACCTCGGCGATCAAGGCCTGCTGCGCGAACCGCAACTCCGATGCATCCGGCCCGCAGTCGCCCTGCGCGTGCACGATGACCTCGGACGATTGCGCATCCTGCATGGTTCCGGGCTGCGCCGGTTCGATGGCGAGCCGCTCCAGGCCTTGTCTGAGCGCGACCATCAGGTCGCCGTAGCGGGTCACCTGGCCCAAGCTGTCGACGCCCATCTCGCTGGCGCTGATCCGGACATGGCCCGCGAGCGCGCTCAGCGTGACATCGACATTGGAGATCGGCGCGGCCTGCGGCAGACGCGTGATTCGCGACAACAGCTGCCAGCTGCCGTGCGACAGTGCCAGAGGTCGAGATGCGAGTGCGTCAGGCACAGGCCCGGTCCCACTTTCCAGCACGATCTCCCCGGCAGGAATACCTTGCCGGCGAGCAAAGCCCGCGAACGCCAGCGCGACCGGGCCGCTGCCGAGCACCCGGATCGGCAGGCGGCACCCGGTGGCCTGCTCGACGCTCATTGGCGCATCAGCGCTTCAATGTCGTCGGCATGTTTTGGCACGGCACTGGTGGTGATTTCACAGCCGTCGTCGGTCACATGCGCGTCATCCTCGATGCGGATGCCGATGTCGTGATAACGGCTCGGGATGTCGTCAGCGGCCTGGACATAGATGCCCGGTTCGACGGTCAGCACCATGCCGGGGCGCAGGATGCGCCATGGGCGTGAGTCGCCGCTTCCCGCTTCTCCCGGTTCGCGGTATTCGCCGCAGTCGTGCACATCCATGCCGAGCCAGTGGCCGGTGCGGTGCATGTAGAAGCGCCGGTAAGCGCCCGATTCGATG
>JALRBB010000115.1 GCA_023257915.1 Quisquiliibacterium sp.
TGATCCGCAACCTAGCGATCGAGTACGGCCCCAAGGGTGTACGCGCCAACGCGATCTGTCCCGGGCTCGTCAAGACCGACTTCGCCAAGGCGCTTTGGGACAACCCGGAAATCCTGCGCAAAACCGTTCAGTTCACGCCGATGCATCGAATCGGCGAACCCGACGAGATCGCCGGTGCGGCGGTTTTTCTGGCCAGTCCGGCTGGCAGCTACATGACCGGGCAGACGATGGTCATCGATGGCGGTCGTCTGGCAGGGTTTTCACGCGCCGAATGATTCCGAGGGCCGGGAGCAAGTGCACTCGGCCTCTTCCCCCTTTTTTCTTCTTTCCACGAAATGCGCCGGGACGGCGCGTGCAAGGAGCATCACCATGGACACCAGTGGCAAATCCGATTCCTGGAAACGCGGATATGAGGCACGTAGCAAAGTGCTTGGCGAGGAGTACGTTCAAAATGCGTTCAACAGCGCCGACGATTTCACCCGCGATCTGCAGGACTATGTGACCGAGCATGCCTGGGGAGCGACCTGGGCGCGTCCGGGACTCGAGTTCAAGACCCGCAGCATCATCAACCTGGCGATGATCAGCGCGCTGAACCGGCCGCATGAACTAGAGATTCACCTACGTGGCGCCCTGCGCAACGGCGTGACCCGCGACGAGATCAAGGAGATCTTGCTGCAGGTAGCCGTGTACTGCGGCGCGCCGGCCGCCCTGGACAGCTTCCGGATCGCGCGCCGCATCCTCGCGGAACACGACGCCAAGCAGGCCGGTAGCTAAATCAGGCAGCGCGCCTGGCCGGCGCTCCCAGCTCGCCCAAATCCCAGAAGAGCCCGGCCATCAGTTGCAGGCCTTCCCGGGCAACCGGGGCGAGCAGATGCTCGTTGGGCGCATGTTGCGAGCAGGAGGCATACGAGTGAGGCACCCACACGGTCGGCATGCCGAGCACGTCGGTAAACACCTCGTTGGGCAGGGATCCGCCCAGGTTCGGTAGCAAAGCCGGCGGCCGGCCTGCGGTGCGCTCCAGCGACGCAACAGCCCAGCGCGCCCAGGGATCCTCCGGATCGAGCCGGGTCGCGGCCATCACGGTCGAGGAACGCGAAGGCGCGATCCTGACCTGTGCAAAGCCCTCGCGGTCCAGATGGCGGCGCAGCGCCGGCAAGATGTCCTGCGGATCGGTGCCGACCACGAAACGCAGCTGGCAATAGGCGATCGCCGAAGGCGGAATCGCATTGACCGGGCGGTCCGGATTGCCAGTTCGGAATGCGAGCACCTCAAAGCTGTTCCAGCCAAACACCCGCTCTGCCGGGGTCAGCGAGGCTTCGCCCCAGTCCGGGTCGATTCGCGGTCCGTCCGCGCCGCCATCAACGACGCAGTTCGCCAACGCACGCCGCACCGGCTCGGTCAACGTGCTCGGACGCCATTCGGGCACCCGGATCTGGCCGCGGGCGTCGGCAATTGCCGCGATCGCGTGGGCAAGGATGATGCCCGGATTGGCCAGAAGCCCACCCCAGTTTCCCGAGTGATGGCCGCCATCGCGCAGATCCAGGCTCAGCTCGAAGTTCATCGCCCCCCGGGTACCGCCGAAGATCGTTGGCAGGTTCGGCATCAGTCTTGGGCCGTCTGAGGCGATCAGTGCGTCGGCAGCGAGCAGATCGCGATGGGCGTCACAAAAGTCGGAAAGACCGGGCGAGCCCGTCTCCTCGCCGGTCTCGATCAACACCGTGGAGTTGAACCCAAGACTGCCTCGTTCGGCGAGCACGCACTCGATTGCGGCCAGATTGATGGTGTGCTGACCTTTATTGTCGGCTGTGCCACGACCATAGATTCGATCGCCCTCGCAGATCACCGACCAAGGCGACAGGCCCTCGCGCCAGGACTGCTCCTGGCCACGCACGACATCGCCATGCCCATAGGTCAGCACCGTCGGCAGCGCCGGATCCTCGATTCGCCGGGCGATCAGAAAGGGGCCGTACTGCGGCTGAGGATTCGGATGAATCTCGCAGAGGTAACCGAGCTGCTGCAGTCGAGGCGTCAGCTCCTGCTCCAGATACGCACGCAAATCAGCCGCGTGTTCCGGTTCCTGGCTGGTCGACGCAATCGCAACCCGTCGTCCGAGATCACGCAGGAATCCGCCGTCGTCGAAATACTGCTGCGCCCGTTCGATCGCCCCTTGCCTGCTTGCCATCTGTCGCCCTTTCCCTGACTGCCTGTGTGTCCGGTTGCCGCTCAAGGCGGCGCCGCCATTATGATGCGCTGCAGTCGCAAAGCCCAAGCCACCACCCATTCCAAGCAATGACAAACTCCTGCCTAGCCCTTGTGTGCCACACCCTGTCGGACGATTTGTCAGGGGTCTCGCTCGAGCGCATCGCCGTGCCGTCTCCCGGGCCCGGACAGGCCCTGGTGCAGATTGCCGCCGCCTCGGTCAACTTCCCGGATCTGCTGATGACTCGCGGCGGATACCAGTTCAAACCCGCGCTGCCCTTTGTGCCTGGGCTGGAGGCGGCCGGCCGCATTGTTGCGCTTGGCGAAGCACTTCCCGATGCGCCGACAGCTGCCCCGCCATTGCGGCTAGGCGATCGCGTCCTGGTGCACGGCAAGACCGGTGGCTTTGCCCAATATGCCTGCGCGGCACTGGATGCCTTGCGCCCGACTCCGAGCGCACTGGACGATGCGCAGGCGGCAGCCTTTCAGGCCGCAGCAACAACCGCCTACGTCGCGCTGGTGCGACGCGGCGCCTTGCAAGCCGGCGAAACGCTACTGGTGCATGGCGCGACTGGCGGCGTCGGATGGGCTGCGGTGCAACTGGGCAAGCATCTGGGCGCACGCGTGATCGCGACCGGCAGCCGCCCGGACAAGCTCGCGCGGCTACGTGAGATCGAGGGGGTCGAGACCATCGATCTGGGGGCCGGACTGCGCGACCAGGTGCTAGAAATGACCGGAGGCCGCGGCGCTGACCTGATTTTCGATCCGGTCGGCGGCGACGTGTTCGATGCATCGGTGCGCTGCATTGCCTGGGGCGGACGACTGCTGGTGGTGGGCTTTGCGGCCGGCCGGATTCCACAACTGGCCATGAATCTGCCGCTGATCAAGGGCTTTTCGATCGTCGGCGTGCGGGCCGGGGAATACGGCCGCCGCGACCCCGTGCGCGGCGCGCAAAATCTTCAAGCAATTGACGCGCTGGCCGAGGCGGGTGTCTTTCGTCCCTACATCGGGACGCGATTTGCGCTGACCGAAGCGCTCGAGGCGCTCGCGGTACTCGCCAGGCGCGAGGTGCTGGGCAAGGTTGTCATCGAGATGACTTGAGCCGACTGAGAACCGGCACGAGGCTGGCAGCCAGCATCGGCGCCAGCGCGATCCGGTTGCTCGGATGCACGATCGAATCGCTGCTCCAGATCTCGCCAACACCCGCATCGCGCATCACTTGCAGCGCATCGTCGAAGAACAGCGCATGGGTGACTGCGGCATCAACGCGACTCGCGCCCGCCTGCAGCACAAGCCTCGCGGCCAGAGCGAGCGTGCGTCCGGTACTGGCCATGTCGTCGATCAGAACCACCTGACGGCCGGCCAGTTCGACCTCCGGCAGCACGATTTGCACCTCACGGTCACCGGAGCGCACCTTGCTCGCCACCGCGTGCTGCAAGCCCGCCCGCTGCGCCGCAGCCGACACCCAGGCGGCCGATTCGCCATCCGGGCCGAGCAGCAGCGCGCCAGGGCGCTCACGCGCCAGGAACTCACCGATCGCCGGCGCTGCGGATAGCGCAATCGCGTCGTCCAAGGGAACCGCCTGCTCCAGCGAGCTGATCCGGTGCAGATGCGGATCAACTGTGATCAAGGCGTCAAACCGCTCGGCCAGAAAACGGCCAACGATGCGCTGACTGACTGCTTCGCCAGAGGTGAACGCGATGTCCTGGCGCATGTAACAGAGGTAAGGGGCGACCAGCACGATCCTGCCAACCCCAAGCTCGCGCAGACAGCCGGCCAGGATCATCAGCTCGACAAGCTTTTCATTGGGGTCATCCAGGGTTGCGAACACCACGGCGCAAGCCGCGGGCAACTCAGGCACCCGCAGCCGGAACTCGCCGTCCGGGAAACGATGCCGCTCGAGCATCACACACGGCAGACCGAGCAACCCGGCGAGCGCCCCTGCGGCCTGGGCGTCGCGTTCGAAATGCAACAGCACCGAATCAGCCATACCGCTCAGAACTCCACGAAGGCATGTGGTGACGGCTCCTTGTCGCCGATCCGGTAGGCGCTGAAACGATCCGACATGCGCCGCGCGAACTCGAGATCGGCCGGATAGTCGGCATAAATCCGGTACAAAACATCATCGGCGCGCACCCGGTCACCGAGCTTGCGAAACAGGTCGACTCCAGCCCCACTGACCTTCGGTGCGCCGGCCAGCCGCGCGATGGTCGCAATCTCCAGATTGTCGATCGCCTCGACGAAACCATCCCGGCCGGCAAGCACATCAAGCGTCAACCGGCCCAGCGGCGGAACATCCTGACGGCGGCCCTGTGCGTCAATGATCTCGTTCATCTTCTGCAACGCGCGCCCGGAATCCAGGATGTCGCGAGCGATGCCAAATCCATCGCCGCCTCGCACATCCGGATCGAACTCGATGACGCGGCCAGCAAGCCGCAAGGCCTTCTGGCGCAGATCATTGGGACCGGCCGGATCACCACTGAGCACCTGCATCACATCGCGAGCCTCAAGGACCGGACCGATACCATTTCCAATTGGCTGACGCCCGTCAGTGATCACCGCATCAAGCGTCATGCCAACATGTCGCGACACGTATTCGAACAGTTTCTTCAGGCGCTGCGCCTCGCTCATCGAGCGCACCTTGGCCGAAGGCCCGACCGGGATGTCGAGCACCATGTGCGTCGACCCGGATGCGCGCTTTTTGGACAGAATCGAGGCGACCATCTGCCCCGGGGAGTCCAGACGAAGTGGCCGCTCGACCGAGATCAGCACGTCATCGGCTGGCGACAACTCTGCAACCGATCCGCAGGCGAGGCAGCCACGCAGCTGATGCGCGATCTCAGCCAAGCGATCGAACCCGAGCTCGACGGTGGCCAGCACCTCCATCGTGTCGGCGGTACCCGCCGGAGAGGTGATCGCCCGGCTCGACGTCTTCGGGATCAGCATGCCATGGGCGGCGACAATCGGCACCACAAGCATCGAGGTGCGATTGCCGGGTATTCCACCGATGCAGTGCTTGTCGACCACCGGTCGCTCCTGCCAGTCGAGCTTGCGGCCCGCCGCAGTCATTGCCTCGGTCAGATGGGCAACCTCGTCACGATCAAGCTCGAATTGCGAACAGGCGACCACGAAGGCAGCCAGCTCGATCTTCGAGTAGCGCCGCTGGGCGATATCGGCAACGATCGCCATCCACTCGTCACGGACAAGCCGCTCACCGGCAATCTTGCGATGCAGACAGTGCAAGGACGCGGGCGGCTCGGCGTGGGCAATGGCGATCTGCGTGCCTTCGGGTGCACCGAGCTGCTCGAACGCCTGTTCAGACAGGCCGATTTCACTTGGGGCCACGATCCGCTCGTCATCGACGACATTGAGCACTGCCGAGATGTCGCGCCCATCGCCATTCACCGACAGATCAATCTTGGCCAGTGCGATGAAGCCCTCGGCGCGCACGATCGGACACTCCCGGTGCAGATAGGCAACATTTTCTCGAAAGGTGTCGATGCCGACGCGTCGTGCGGCCAGCCGGGGAGCGTGATTCACGATCAATCCAGTTCAGGCAATTCAGAGGCAAGACCCTGTTGACGATAATAGCGGCTTTGCCAAACGAAGGACCGATCCCTGTGCCCACCGCCCCAGATGCCCATCTCGCGCCGCCAGTGCGCTTTGCCGATCTGATCGCCGCCCGCCGGCGCGATGCAGATTTGGTGCACTTCGATGTACCGCACGACTGGCAGCAAGGAATCACGGCCTTCGGCGGACTGGTCGCGGCGATGGCAAGCTGCGCGCTGCGGGATGTTCTCGGCCCGCGCCTGCCGCTGCGCGCGCTGCAGGTCAATTTCATCGGCCCGGTGCCCGCTGGCCCGGCGCAGGTTCAGGTGCGCACGCTTCGCGAAGGCAAGTCGATCACCCAGGCACAGGCGATCGTTACCGCCAACGACCAGACCGCATGCCTGGTCAGTGCGGTACTCGGTGCGCCGCGTGCGAACAGCCTGATCACCCATGCGCCGACCTTCACGCCGAGCCGACAGCCCGAATCGCTAACAGAGCTGCCGTTCACCCCCGGAAAAACGCCAATCTTCTTTCAGCACTTCCGCTCGCGCTGGGCCGAGGGCGATCCACCCTCCACAGGCGGCAACAGCCTGCACAGCAAAATCTGGCTGCAATTACACGGCGCCGCGGTGCCACGTGAACTGTTGACGATCCTGTTCGCCGACGCGCTGCCTTCGCCGGTCATGGGCACGACAAGGTCTCAGGTGTTTGGCGCCTCGCTCGCCTGGACGATCGAGTTCCTCGACACGGCGCAATCCGCTGACAACGAGGGCTGGTGGCGTGCAGACACCGAGCTGGTCGCGCATTCGCAGGGCTACGCGAACCAGTTGACGACCATCTGGACTCCACAAGGCGAGGCGGCCGCCCGCAGCCAGCAGGTGATGGCGATCTACGCGTAACTGGCGCAGGCTGCAGTCTTGCACTGCAAACCGCGGGCCCAGCCGCCCTGGGCCGCGTCTAAATGAACAGCTCCACAATGGCCAGACCCAGGCGGTAGAACGGCGCCAGGAAAAACCACAGCGTGTTGGTCGCCATCAGGGCGAGAATGATGAACAGGCCCCAGCGCTCGAGCCGGGCGAACTGCCAGGCGATCGCGCGTGGCAACAGTCCAACCATGATCCGGCCACCGTCCAGTGGCGGTACCGGCAACAGGTTCAGTGCCATCAGGCCAATGTTCACGAGAATGCCGGCGCGCGCCATTTCGTAGAAAAAGCGCTCCTCGAAGCCGAACGACACCTGCATCTTCAGCAGTAAGGCCCATCCAACCGCCATGACCAGATTGGCGCCGGGGCCTGCTGCTGCCACCCAGATCATGTCGCGCTTGGGCCGACGCAATCGCCCGAAGTCGACCGGTACCGGCTTTGCCCAGCCAAACAAAAAGCCGCTGCCACCGATCGATGACAGCAGCAGGATCACCAGCGGAACGACCACGGTACCGATCGGATCGATGTGTCGCAGCGGATTGAGTGTGATGCGTCCTGCCAGGTATGCAGTCGGGTCGCCGAACAACCGGGCAACATATCCGTGCGCGGCCTCGTGCAGCGTAATCGCCAGCAGCACCGGGATCGCGAAGATCGCGATCGTCTGGACCAGTTCGGGCATCTCAGAACTTCACCACATATCCGGGCCCATCGATCGCAGGGAACTGCTCAAAGATCTTCTCGTCCACCTCGAGTCCGATACCCGGCCGGTCCAGCGGTTCGACGCAACCGTCCGCGCCAATTTCGAACGCGGTGCCGAACATGTCACGTAACGGGTTGAACTTCGAGACACAGGCTTCGAAGTAGCCGCCGTTATCGATGGCGGCCAGGAAGTGGATCGACACCGCATGGTTCAGACCGGTGGCCGAACTGTGGGGATGCACCGGCAGGCCCCAGGCCGAGGCCATCGCCGCGATGCGCATGCCCTCGGTGAGACCGCCAGTTTTGGACAGGTCTGGCTGCAGGATCTGCACCGCCCGCTCCTCGATCAGACGGGCGAAATCGAAGCGGGTGTAGTGGTTTTCGCCGGCGGCAATCGGCACAAGGCGCGAGATTCCGGATGCGGCGCGGTAGGCACCGTAGTCGTTGCAGCCAAACGGTTCCTCAAGCCAGGCGACGCGGGCCTGCTCCAGCGCCGGGATGACGCGACGCGCATCGGCCGGGGTGTAATTGGTGTTGGCATCGGTTAGGATCTCGATCTCGTCGCCCAGCCCTTCGCGAACCGCGAGCACCCGCGCGATGTCGTCGCGCGGATTGTCGCCAAGGCGCAGCTTCACTGCACGGTAACCGCGCGCGACATACTCGCGCGCCTCCTCGACAAGGCTCGCAGGCTCCTGAAAGCCGAGTGAGATTCCGCCGGCGTAGGCCGGTATCCGCCGGCGACTGCCGCCCAAAAGCCGGTACAGCGGCATGCCGGCGATCTTGCCGCGGATATCCCACAGCGCCATATCGATTCCGGACAGCGCCAGTGCGGCGCCAGCGCCCAGTCCATGACTGGACAGTTGCATCCGGTTCACGCGCGCCCAGACGCCGACCACATCGCAGGCGTCCATGCCCTGGATCATCGGTGCCAGCGTGTTGTTGACGAGACTGACGACAGCCCCGGGACTTCGGCCTGGATGCGCCTCGCCGTAGCCGGGGACCCCCTGGTCGGTCTCGACGCGAAGAATGATCGTGTCGCGTTTGGTCGTCGCGCCGACGCCCAGCCTGACCGTCTTGCCCTCAGGCAGGCGGTAAGACAATGGGATCGCGGTGACGCGGGTGATTTTGGCGGAGTCTTTGCGTGTATTCATGGTCGGGTAAGGTACTCGCTTGGGCGGGGCCGCGTCCAGGGATCTGGCGCGCGTCGCGAAACGCGAGCGTTCCATCGGCAGCGAGACCCTGCGCTACAGCGCCCGATGTGTATGATCGGATCGATCCATTGCGACCCACCAATCAGTTTCACCGATGCGGGTGGGCAGGACCGACATCTGCAAGCGGATCAACCAGGAGCAAGCTCGACATGGCAGATAACGACCCGCGCCTCAGACTCGGTGCAACCGGCCCCGGCTCCGGACTGCTGAGCCGCATCGTGGGTGCTGCGCTTGGCGCGGTGGTGCTGGTGGTCTCGCTGCTGTTCTCGGCGGTTGTCTTCTCGTTCCTGCTCGCAGCCGCGGTGCTGATCGGCGGATACTTCTGGTGGCGCACCCGCGATGTCCGCCGACAATTGCGTGAGCAGATGGCCCAGATGGATGCACAGATGCGGGCCGGCACGGCGGCGCGCCCCGGCGACGCGTCCCGCTCGCAGGGCGGAACGGTGCTGGACGGCGACTTCATTCGCGAACGTGACGACAACTCGACGCGAGATTCCGGGCGCTGAACGGACACACTAGGCCTCACGCTCGCCGGCTGGTAATAAGACAACGCCTGAACGCGCAACACGGCCAAGTGCTGCGCCCTATCCCACCGACCATGGAGCCCGCCTTGGCACGCATCGACCTACTCACCGACCAACCCACCGATCCGGCCGTCGAACGGATGTTCGCCGAAGTTCGCGCGCGCGGCATTCCGGTTCCGAATCTGTATCGCGTGCTCGGCAATGCACCGGAGATGCTGCGTGCCTGGCTCGACTTCGCCTGGCCACTGCGTTTAAATGCCAAGACCCCGCGCGCGATTCGCGAGCTGCTGATCCTGCGCGGCGCGCAGGTCTCCGGCGCACGCTACGAATGGGTGCATCATGTGCCGATGGCGTTGGCCGCTGGCGTACCGCAGGCCAAGGTCGACGCGCTCGACGGCTGGCAGCAGTCGGCGCTGTTCGACGACACCGAGCGCGCGGTGCTGCGGGTTGCCGAAGAGGTCACACGCGGCCCTGGCGCATCGGCCGACGCGATCGAGCAGCTGAAACGGCATTTCGATGCCGAAGCGGTCGTCGAACTGGTGCTGACAGCAAGCTTCTACGTCTGTGTGAGCCGCGTGCTGTTGTCGATGGATATCGAACTGGAACAAGGAGCGTAAAGATGAGTACTGACGAGCGTGGTGCGATCGAACAGACAATCAAGACCTATTTCGACGGCCTCTATGAAGGCGATGCCGACAAGCTGGCCAGCGTCTTTCATCCGGCCAGTAACCTGACCTGGGACCACAACGGCAAGATCGGTGTGCTGTCGCGCGATGCCTGGTGCGATGCGGTGCGCAAGCGCTCATCACCGAAGTCGCAAGGCCTGGCCCGCGATGACGCGATCCTGCTGCTGGATCAATCCGGACCCACTACCGCGCTGGTCAAGGTCAAGTGCCAGATGCCGCCGCGCTATTTCACGGATTACCTGAACCTGATCAAGGAAGACGGCCGCTGGGTCATCGTGCAAAAGATCTACGCAGTGCGCGATACGCCCTGAGCACTGCAGATCACGGCGGCGCCTAAAACCCCAGGTTCGGCGCCGCGCAACGCCGACGTCAGCGTAGTGCCTTCTCGGTTTTCTGATCGAAGAAGTGAAGCCGTCTCGGGTTGATTGCCAGTTTGACCGTATCTCCAGCCCGCACCTTCAGGGTTGGCTCCACACTGGCGACCATACTGGCGCCTGCGCAGCGGACATCAAGAAGGATTTCGGATCCCAACTGCTCGGCGACATCAACGGTCGCGGTAAAGCAGACACTCTCGGAATGACTGTCGTTGGCAGTATGCAGATCCTCTGGACGAATACCGAGCCAGATTTCCTGGCCGACTTCAGGTTCAACCGCCGCACGCAGGTGCTCTGGCACCTCAATGCGCATCCCTTCGTTGACCGCACGCAGCGTGCCGTTCTCTGCCACGATCCTGGTGCGCGCGAAATTCATCGCCGGTGAGCCGATGAAGCCGGCAACGTACTTGTTGGCAGGCAAGTTGTAGAGTTCTAGCGGCTCACCCACCTGCTGGATCAAACCCTCGTGCATCACAACAACACGATCCCCGAGAGTCATCGCCTCGACTTGGTCATGCGTGACGTAGATCGCGGTCGTACCCAGCCTGGCATGCAGTTTTTTGAGCTCGACTCGCATCTGAACGCGTAGCTTGGCGTCCAGGTTCGACAAAGGCTCGTCAAACAAAAACACCTGCGGATGACGCACAATCGCCCGGCCCAGCGCCACCCGCTGACGCTGCCCACCAGATAGCTGGCGCGGCTTACGATGCAGATGATCCCGGATGCCCAGGATGTCAGCGGCATCCCGGACCCGCTTGTCGATCTCGGTGCGGTCGAACTTTCGCATTTTCAGACCGAACGCCATGTTGTCATACACACTCATATGCGGATACAGGGCGTAGTTCTGGAACACCATCGCGATGTCACGATCCATCGGAGGCAGGTCATTAACGACCGTATCTCCAATCAAAATCTGACCATCACTGATCGATTCGAGACCGGCGACCATTCTCAAGGTGGTGGTCTTTCCACAACCAGAAGGCCCGACCAGCACGATGAATTCATGGTCTTTGATCTCGAGACTCACGCCTTTGACAGCGTGAAAATCGTCGTATTGTTTGTGGACTTCCTGAATGCTGACGCTAGCCATGAGGCCTCACCCTTTGACCGATCCGGTCATCCCGGACACATAGTGCTCGACGAAGAACGAGTACGCGATGGCAACCGGAATCGAGCCCAGCAACGCACCCGCCATCAACGGCCCCCAGAAAAAGACATCCCCGCGGATCAGTTCCGAGACCACTCCAACCGGCACCGTCTTTTGCTCCGGACTCGATAGAAATACCAGCGCGTAGATGAACTCATTCCAGGAGAGCGTGAACGCAAAAATGCCTGCCGACAAAATCCCAGGAACGGCCACAGGCAAGATGATGTAGAGCATCGCCTTGAGCCTAGATGCACCGTCGATTCGGGCGCATTCCTCCAACTCTTTCGGGATCGCCTTGAAGTACCCCATCATGAGCCAGGTGCAAAACGGGATCAGAAAGGTCGGATAGGTGAGAATCAGGGACCAGGGCGTGTCACCGATCTTGTAGGCCCGGATGATTTCCGACAGCGGGATGAACAGCAGTGTTTGCGGCACCAGATACGTGATGAAGATCGCACTGCCCAGGGAACCGGCAAAGCGAAACTTCAGCCTCGACAAGGCATACCCGGCAAACACGCCGCAGATCAAAGAAATAATTGTCGACGCGGTCGCAATCAGCATCGTGTTCCACAGCCAGGTGGTGAACACCGTTTCGTTGAACAGATACTTGATGTGGTCCAGCGTTGGATTCCAGGTCCAGAACGGCGAGTAGTTGGCCGCCCGCCATGGACGATAAAGCTCGCCGTCAGGCCTGAACGTCGTGATGATCATCCAGTAGAACGGGAACAGCAGGAAGATCAAAAAACCGGCAAGCGGGATCCTGAAAAACACCCAACGTCGCCAGGCTGCGCCTTCGATCATCAGCGAACCTCCACCCTGCGGATGTAGAGCAACTGCGCTAACACGATCAGTGTCAGGATCGGGAACATCGCGAGGGAAATTGCAGCCCCCTGGCTGAGCAATCCGGTACCGACTCCGAGCTGATACGCATAGGTAGAAAACAGATGCGTCGCGTTGGCCGGACCGCCGCCGGTCAACACGTAAACGATCTGGAAATCTGCGAAGGTCTGAATGACAGAAAACAGTACGACGACCATCGTCACCGGTAACAAGAGGGGCCAGGTGATGTACCAGAACCGCTTCAAGGGCGACGCACCATCGATGGCCGCAGCCTCGGCAAGATCAGGACTGATGGTCTGCAATCCCGCGAGCAGCGAAATCGCAAAGAATGGCACCCCTCGCCAGATGTTGACGACGATGATCGAAAACATCGCCAGATCTGGATCACCGAGCCAGTTAACGGCTGATGAAATGAATCCGAGCTTGTACAACATCCAGTTCAACACACTGAACGTCGGATCGAACATCCACTTCCACGCGAAGGTGGACAGTACGGTCGGGATAATGAACGGTAGCAGGATGAATGCCCGCGTGAAGGCCTTAAAGCGAAACGAGCGATTCAACAGTAAGGCTAACCAAAGACCCAATCCAAGCTTGAACACCGTGGTGACGAAGGTGTACCAACAGGTGTTCCAAACGACCATGTGAAAAATCGGGTCGGTCAGTAAGCGCTCGAAGTTCTCGAAGCCGACGAACTTGCCAGCAACACCGACCTTGGTGTCGGTGACTGAAAGCAGCAAGCCGCGGACAAACGGATACGCGATAAACAGACCGAGCAACAGCATGGTCGGCAGCAAGAGCAGGAATGCCAGATTGGATTCCTTCTCGAGCGGTCTCCAGCGCAACACGGGCCGTGTTCCGGGTGAATGCGCAGACGGCGAATGACTAGTCATCGAGGCTCAGTCGGTGCGTTGAACAGTCGGACCGCGGTCGGCGGTCATCACGGCCACAGAGAACCAGCGCGGGAGGGCGCTCGCGGCCCTCCCGACGGGAAACGCGCAGATCAGGGATCAGACGTAGATCTTGCCCAGCGCCGCGGCACATGCCGCAACCGCATCTTCGGCCTTCTGCCCCTTGATTGCTGCTGCGAACATGTTGCCGATCAGATACTTGGTCAGAACCTCGGCCGCCTTGGCATTCGGCTCGCCAGGGTACCCGGGGGTCAGGCCAGATTTTCCGGCGATTGCGAACGGCGCCATGGCGGCATCTTTCTTCCACAGAGCATGGGTTTCCCAGGATGTGGTCCCCGGAGCGTAGAACCCTTGCCCAGTCTCGAACCACTGCGCGTAGTTCTCTGAGGTCAGGATAAAACGCATGAGGTCCTTCGCCGCCTTCACATTCTTCGAGTACGAAGGAATGACATGCGACGTGAAAGTATGGAACCCGAATTGCCCTTTAGGCCCCCCGGGCAGCGGTGCATGGGCAATGTCCTCATGCAAAGGCTTGCCATTGGCCTGTTTGTATTGGTCAGGCTTGCGTTTGGATTCAATGTAAATGGAGGCGCCGTTGAGTGTCGAGCAGATCGTTCCAGAAAGGAATGCGCGGTTGTTGGACGCATCATCCCAGGCCAATCCTCCCTCATCGAAGGAATCCTTCCAAGCAGCCGTCATCCACTTCACGGCCTCGACAGTTTCCTTCGAGTTGATGACGACCTTACCGCCAGAGTCGATCTCGGCCCCGCCGAAGGACCACAGCAGCGGATACGCAAACGTGGGCGGATCACCGAACGACTGTCCAAACGACTGTCCGATCGGATAACCCTTGGCCTTGAGCTTCTTGCCAAGATCCCGATAAGCGTCCCAGGTAGTCGGAAAGCTGTTGTACCCGACTTCGGCAAACATGGACTTGCGATAGGCATTCATCGCCGGGATCAGCGCCATCGGAATCGCAAAGAATTTGCCGCCTGAGGAGGAATTTGCCGACGCCACCCTGTACCAGCCGCCCTGTGCCTTGGCGACTTCCTCGGCAACGTCACTGACATCGGCCAGACTGGCGCGATACAAGTGCGGGTGATTATTGAACAGCATCATCACGTCTGGACCAGCGCCAGACTGAATACCCGCCGTAATGCGAGGCTGCAAGTCGTTTCCGTTGACCGTCTCGTAGCGGACCTTGATGCCCAATGCCTTTTCGGCAGCCGGAATGATTTGCTGCCGAAACAGTTGATCACAGGCAGGAACGAAATCGTTCCAGCGCAACCAATGCACGGTCGTGCCTTGCGCAAATGCTGGCGCATGTCCACTGGCCAGAATTCCGGCCATGCCCGCACCCATCGTGACCCCTGCAATCTCGAGGAAATCCCGTCGTGTTGCCTTCGTCATTGTCGTCTCCTAGCTAAGCATCAGATTGATACGCTACGAACGCCACGAGCAAGCCTGAATCTGATCGAGGTCTGCCCGTCAAAAACACCGACCAAGCCCTTCATCGCGCCGGACTGAAGAGCGGAATTGCTGCGAGATCATTGACGGACTGCAGAAGTTTGTCAAACATATCCGCTGTCAATCCTTTCCTCGGGTTCTCTTAGTCACCCTCAGGTACGTGGAACCCGAAACCGGAGAAAAACCGATGCACGAGTTCATGATCCGTAACGCTCAAATTTGTGATGGGACCGGACGTGCGATGTACACCGGAAGCATCGCTGTGGACGAAGGCAGAATTACGGCGATCGGCGCTGTCGAGGGCAATGGGAAGGATGAGATCGACGCCAAAGGCCTGGTCCTTGCGCCTGGAATCATTGACTTGCACACCCACTTCGATGCGCAACTGACCTGGGATCCTTATGCCACGCCATCGGTCGGGCTGGGGGTCACCACGGTCGTTATCGGTAATTGCGGCTTCACGATCGCGCCATGCAAGCCAAAGGATCGCGACCTGACTCTGCGCAACTTGACTCATGTCGAAGGCATGTCGCTATCTGCGCTGCGGGCAGGAGTCGACTGGAGCTTCGAAAGTTATTCGCAATATCTGGAGACCCTGGAGCGCAAAGGCGTCGTGCCGAATGTCGCTTCGTTCATCGGGCATTCGTCGGTTCGGACCTGGGTAATGGGACCAGATGCCTCAAAGCGCGCCGCCACCCCAGAAGAGATTTCCCAGATGCGTACGATCGTCGCCGATGCAATGCGCGCCGGCGCGGTCGGGTTCGCCACTTCGACGCTCGAGCAACACAATGGCGAACTCGGTGTGCCGATGCCATCCAGGCTCGCCGACGAATCGGAAATGTTCGCTCTGACCGGCGCGCTTGGGGAGGCAGGTCGCGGAGTGTTCATGTTGACCAAGGGGATGAAAACCCAAGTGCCCTGGCTCGAGAAAATTGCGAGCAACAACGGTCGGCCAGTGATGATCGCTGCGATGTTCGTTGATCCAAATGATCCGGACCGCGTGTTTCGCGAATTCGATGAAATCTCAGAGGCGCGTTCCCGGGGCAACGAGCTTTGGGGACAAGTCGGATGCTTTCCGCTTGGTATGGAATTTTCGCTGGCGCATCCCTATCCACTCGAAGCACTGATGGCTTGGCGCCCGGCGATCGAAGCGGGCGAAGGCGAGCGATACAGGCAGATCCTCACGGATCCGGAATTCCGTGAACAGGTCAAGGCCGAGGCCAAGACGAGGGGGGTACCGAACCGTTTTTCGTACCATTCCCTTGAGCATATGCGTTTGAAGGAACCGGTTAACTCCACCAAGGCAGTCTATTCGGATAAGACGGTTGCGCAATGGGCGCGGGAAGCCGGCCAGGATCCGTTCGACTGGTTGCTCGACTTCGCGCTCGACGGGGAACTCGACGCACTGTGGGAATGCCAGTTGTTCAATACCGACGAGGATCGGGTCGCCAAACTGCTCGCACGCAATGACGCCGCAGTGACATTGTCCGACGCCGGAGCGCATCTCTCCTTCCTTTGTGACGCAGGGTTCGGACTGCATCTGTTCGGGCACTGGGCCCGTGATCTTGGAGCACTTCGGCTTGAAGATGCGGTCGCTTCAGTCACCAGCCGAGCGGCGGACATTTACCGCATCAAGGATCGTGGCCGTCTTTGCAAAGGTGCCTGGGCCGATATGATCCTGTTCGACCCCAACAAAGTCGGGCGTGGTCCAAAGCGGCGGGTTCACGACCTACCAACCGGAGCATCTAGGGTCGATACGCAGGCCGTCGGACTGCATGGAGTCTGGATCAACGGTACCCGAGTTGCCGATGCCCGCGGGCCAGTCCAACTATCCAGAATGCCGGGCGCAGTATTGCGCGAATTCTCGGATCCTCACTAACCTGGATCTGTGGGCGGTTAACACAGCAGGGAAACGTACTGCACCAACTGCGCCACAGGACCTCAGAGCGATTGGCCTGCCAGGCGCAAC
>JALRBB010000188.1 GCA_023257915.1 Quisquiliibacterium sp.
TGCTGCTGATCGGCATGGTGGCACTGGTGTCCTCTGCGCTTGACCTGCCGCTAGCCTGGTATCGACAGTTCCGGCTCGAGCAGCGCTTCGGTTTCAACCGGATGACTCTGGCGCTCTGGCTCGCCGATCTGGCCAAGGGCCTGCTGCTCACTGTGCTGCTCGGCCTGCCACTGACCGCGGCGGTGCTGTGGCTGATGCATGTCGCCGGCGCCGACTGGTGGCTCTACACCTGGCTGGTCTGGATCAGCTTCAACCTGCTGGTCTTGCTGGTGTATCCGACCGTGATCGCGCCGCTGTTCAACAAGTTCGTACCGCTGCAGGATCTGGCGCTACGCGATCGGATCGAGGCCTTGATGTCGCGCTGCGGATTCGAATCGCGTGGGCTGTTCGTGATGGACGGTAGCCGTCGATCTGCGCACGGCAACGCCTATTTCACCGGACTTGGGCGCAGCAAGCGCATCGTGTTCTTCGATACGCTGATCGAGCGACTCAGCCCTGCCGAAATCGAAGCAGTACTCGCGCACGAGCTCGGACACTTCAAGCGCCGGCATGTGCTCAAGCGGATTGCTTCAAGCTTTGCACTCAGCCTGGCTGGCCTGTGGCTACTCGGTCAGCTCGCGGGGCAGCCATGGTTCTATCAAGGACTTGGGGTCACTGCCGCCGCCGATCATCAGGCGCTAGCGCTGCTGCTATTCCTGATGGCGGCCCCCGCCTTCACGTTTCCGTTGCAGCCCTTGCTGAGCCTGGCCTCGCGCCGACACGAGTTCGAAGCAGATGCGTTCGCCGCCGACCAGTCGGAACCGGCTCAACTGGTCAGCGCACTGGTCAAGCTCTATCAGGACAACGCCGCCACTCTGACGCCCGATCCGCTGCATTCGGCGTTCTATGATTCGCATCCGCCCGCGGCGCAGCGGGTCGGGCGGCTTGAACAGATGAGCGCCCAGGCGTCCGCCTGAGCCGGGCACAGACGCAGCCGGTTCCGCAAACAGTCCAACCTTCAGCAAACAAGGCGAAACGAGTCATATGCAGACCAAACCCGCCGTCGTGCTGCGTCGTCCGCAGCTGTTGGCCCGCTGCTGCACGCCGCTATCCGCTGGAAAGGGATGCTGCGCGGAGCAGATCGGCGCCCAGCTCGCAGAGCTTGCCGACTGGTCATTGCAGCAGGGATGCCTGGCCCGAAGCTTCTGGTTCGCGGATTATCACGACACGATCGCCTTCGTGAACGCGATTGCACGCCTCGCGCATCGCGAAGATCATCACCCCGAACTGCTGGTCGGCTACGACCAATGCACGGTTCGCTGGGCCACCCACTCGGTCGGTGGCGTGTCAATCAATGATTTCATTTGCGCGGCCAAGACCGACGCAGTCTACGCCGGCGAGCTGAGTTGACGCACGCCATCGTCATTGCCGCGTTCGGCAGGCAATCACTGATCCAAACCGAGCAGGGCGAGCAGATGTCAGCGGTCACGCGTGGGCGTTCGCTGCAGGTCACGGTTGGTGATCAGGTGCAGGCAGTGCCGCTGGGTGCAGGTCAGGCGGTGATCGAATCGGTGGCTCGGCGTCGCAACGAGTTCAAGCGCAGCGATGCGGCGCGCACCAAGTGGCTTGCGGCCAATCTGGACCAGGCCGGTATCGTGATTGCGCCCGACCCACCCTACTCCGAGGAGTTGCTGCTGCGCGTGATGATCGCCGGCCAGGCCGAGGGCATACGGCTTGCGCTGATCGTCAACAAGAGTGACTTGGGCTCTGCACGGACCCGCATCGAGCCTCGCCTGCAGGTGTATCGCGCGCTCGGCTACGAGGTCATCGAATGTTCGGCACGCACCGAGCCGGATGCGACCCGCGCGGCGCTGTTGCCGTGGCTGCGTGGCCGCACGACGCTGCTGCTTGGACAGTCCGGCATGGGCAAGTCAACACTGATCAACTGCCTGGTGCCTGATGCCGGCCAGCACACGCGCGAAATCTCCGCGGCTCTCGCAGCCGGCAAGCACACGACAACCTTCACTCGCATGTTCAGGCTGCCAGATGATCCGCAAGGCCGCATCATCGACTCGCCAGGCTTCCAGGCCTTCGGTCTGGAGCATCTGTCTGAATCCCAGCGCGCGCATGCGATGCCGGAATTCGAGGCACTGCTCGGCCAGTGCCGCTTTCACAACTGCACGCATCGCACCGAACCGGGCTGTGCGATCCGCGAGGCTGCGCTCGACGGTCGCATCGACACCATCCGTTACCAGTTGTTCGTCCGCTTGACCGGAGAATCTGAGGCGATTGCCAGAGCGAAACCCTGGAAAGGCTAAGGCCCGGACGACTTAGCGACCGAGCCAGCTTGCGACGGTCAGCATCGCGTACAGCGCGATCCACAGCACGACCGAACGCCAGACCAGGCCGACCGCACTTTGCAGACCGTCAATGCCCGGCTCCGCTCCGGCGGAGTCAAACTCCTGCCCCGCGCCCTGGTTCCATTGCGCCTGCAGACCAGGATCGGCGAGCCGCATGCCCAGAGCACCACCGCCGGCTGCAAGCAGCAACGCGCGCTGGTCATTTCCGGTGCCGGCTGCAAGCGCACCCCGCCAGGCGTAAATCGCATCTTCAAAGCTGCCAACTACCGCGAAGCCAGCTGCCGACAGTCGGGTCGGCAACCAGTCGATCCAGCGGTAGGCTCTCTCGGCAAAGCGACCGTACTGATCGTCTAGCGCCCAGCGCCGCGCGAGCATCTGGGCCATGCGATAGAGCACCGGACCGGACGCGCCAGGCAGCAAGACGTACCAGAACATCGGACCGAACACATGTCGATGCGAGGCAACCAGCGCGTGGGAAATCGCCAGCCGGCAGATATCGGAAACCGAGAGCTCGTCGGCATAAAAATCCGGCTTTTCGGGCTGCAACCAGCGTTGCAGAACCCTGCGCGCTTCGTCGACGTCGCCCGCGACCAGCGCCAGCTGCACGCTGGTGAACGCATGGCTGAACTGCCGGAAACCGAGGGTGAGGTACAGCACGAGCACATGAAAACCGAATACGGCCAGCGGATGCAAGGCATCAAGCAGCCACTCCAGAACCGCAAGCAGCAACAGCAAGCCTCCGACCAGCACAATCCATCCGAGCACACCGTGACGACGTTCGCCGGCGTCTGTGACCCCTCGCAACAGGTCAGCGGCATCGCCAATCAGACGATGCACCGCGTTACCACGACCCAGCGGGCGGGCTTGTTCGATCAGGAAAGCAAAAATTAGTGCGACAAATCCCATGGCAGGATGCTACCAGTTCAGAAGCCGCGCGGTGACGCCCGAGCGGTGAGCCTGGCGCGACACCTCAGGCGCTGAGCAGGCGATACAAGTTGCGCAGCATCGCCGCAGTGGCACCCCAGATGAAGAACTCGCGCTGGCGCTGCTCGCATTGCCAAGGCATTGCGTAAAAGATTCTGTCGATATCGCCGTGCACGACATGCCGGCGCTGATGAAAGCGCGGATTCATCAGAAAGTGCAGAGGTACCTCGAATGCCTCGGCGACCTCGAATGCGTCGAGCTGCAATTCGAATCCCGGTTCGATGATGCCGACGACCGGCGTAACCCGATAACCCGTCCCGGTCAGATAGTCTGGCAGACACGCAACGACATCGACCCGATCACGCAGCAGGCCAATTTCCTCGTGTGCCTCGCGCAGCGCAGTGTCGACCGGATCCCTGTCCTGCGGATCGGTGCGACCCCCGGGAAACGCGACCTGTCCGGCATGGTCGTGCAGATGTGCGGCGCGTTCTGTCAGCAAGATCGTGGCCGCGCCCGGATGCGCGACGATGGGGATCAGGACCGCCGCGGAACGCACCGGTCTGGCGTGCACCCGGAACCGATCACCGGTTAGCTCAGGCTCCCATGCAGGAGGACTAAGCAGCTTGGCACGCAGCGCCGCGATCGCCAGTCGCTCCGGCGGAACCGCGGGCAGAGAAGCGCCTGCATCGACGATCGGAACCTCGCGCGGATCGAAGCGCGGAATGCTAGACAGCGTGCCTGCAGCAGGAGAAGAAGTTGACATTGGTTCGGAGACTCGGTCCTTGGCGCACGGCCGCGAGAATCTAGCCGTCAAGGTCAAACATCGGGGTTCGTCGTCGAAAAATCAATCCCGACAGCTCGACGCCGGTCCACGGGGCGGGAGGGGCAAGAACGAAAAAGGGTGCCTGATGGGGCACCCTCATTCAGCGACCAGGCTGCTGCTCGGCACGCGTCGCAACCATCGCGATGCGCGCCGGGGCGCAGGGCTACTGCCGGACTCAGCTCGCCTTGGGCGCAGCTCGGCCGGGGAGCTTTTCCTTGATTCGCGCCGACTTGCCCGAGCGATTGCGCAGGTAGTAAAGCTTGGCACGACGCACATCGCCGCGACGCTTGACCTCGATCGAGGCGATCAGCGGGGAATAAGTTTGGAAGGTACGCTCGACGCCTTCACCTGACGAAATCTTGCGCACGATGAACGAGGAGTTCAGGCCACGATTACGTTTGGCGATGACCACGCCCTCATAGGCCTGCACGCGCTTGCGGCTGCCCTCGACGACGTTGACGCTGACGATGACGGTGTCGCCCGGGGCGAACTCCGGAATCGTCTTGCCCAGGCGGGCGATTTCTTCCTGCTCGAGTTGCTGGATAAGATCCATTTGCTTTGCTCCGATGTCGTCTTGCGCCGGGTTTGTTGGAAAGGTTTGCACGCAGATTGCGCACTGGATGCGCCGTATGGCGCTTCCGGGCAGAGGACGACGGCTGCGCAATCACGCGATCAGGATCCGGCGCAACGCTTTGGCGATGCACAGCAACGCCTGGCGAAAACCCAGATCAAGACTCGCAAATTGCGGCAAGCCCGCGATTCTAACCGATTTTGAGATCGTTTGCGGTCAGGCCGGCCAGAAACCTCTCATCGGCAGCCGTCAGCCTGCCCTGCACCCGTGCCACGGCAATCAAGTCAGGACGCCTTGCGAGCGTGGTGGCGAGTGACTGTTCCCGGCGCCAGCGAGCGATGTTCGCATGATGCCCCGACAGCAGCACCGCCGGCACCCGCTCCTGTTCGAACTCTTCGGGCCGGGTGTAATGCGGGCAATCGAGCAGGCCGTCCGCGAACGACTCCTCAAGCGCCGAACGCTCGTCGTTCAGCGCCCCTGGCTGCAGACGTACGATCGCGTCGATCAGCATCATCGCCGGCAACTCCCCTCCGGAGACGACGAAATCGCCGATCGAGATTTCTTCGTCGACATGGTGATCGAGCAAGCGCTGATCGACTGCCTCATAGCGGCTCGCGAGCAGCGTGAGGGCCGGTAGATTGGAGAGTTGACGGACCTTCTCGTGTGTCAGCGGGCGGCCTCGCGGGGACAGATGAATGACCCGGGCTGGCTCGCCGACCTGGGCGCGCTGGGCGTCCGAGATCAGGCGCAAGGTGGCGAGCAGGGGCTCGGCAAGCATCACCATGCCGGGGCCGCCCCCGTAGGGTCGATCATCGATCGAACGATAGGCATCGCTTCCCTGGTCGCGCGGATTCCAGCAGTGCAAGCTCCATAGTCCCCGCTCGAGCGCCCGCCCGGTGATGCCGGAACCGGTCAGCGCCTCGAGCATCTGGGGAAAGATCGTGATGAGGTCGAATCGCATCGCACCTGCCGATCAGTAGTCCGGCTCCCAGTCGGCGACGATCCGCCTGGCGCCAAGGTCGACCTCGACGATCCAGGCCGCAACGAATGGAATCATGGCGTCCTGCGCATCCGGCGTGTCCAGCAGCAGGATCGGGTGCGCGCCATGATCTTCGACCTTGCGCACGACACCAAGTTGAACACCGCGCGGATTGACGACCGTGCAGCCAACCAGGTCGATCCAGTAGTACTCGCCCTGCTCCGACGGCGGAAAATCAGTCCGGCTGACGCGAATCAGCAACCCGCGCAAACGCTCGGCCGCGCTTCGGTCGGCGAAGCCCTCGGGATGGGCGACGATTGACGCGCCGTGCACCCGGGACGCGGTCACCCGCAGCGAACTGCCATCCGGCAGCCACCAGCGACGGCAGCCGCGCAGCACCGACTCACGGGGATCATTGAACGGAGCGAGCTTGACCCAGCCGCGGATGCCGTAGGCATCAACTACCCGACCGACTTCGACGAGATCGGAGGGTACCGCTTCTGAGCCAGAGGCCCCGGCAGCGGGGCCAGGGCTCACAGAGACCCCTGAAATGGGGCCCTGGCGTGTGCTTCCAGCCCGCCCGGAAGAGGCCATCGATGGCGAACCGGGCAAGCGCCGAGGCAAATCAGGCGGCGGCCTGAGCCTTGGAGAAGTCGCGAACCAGACGCTCGACTGTCGGCGACAACATGGCGCCGTTCTGTTTCCAGAAAGCGATGCGATCGAGCGCGATGTTCAGGCCCTTGTCATTGCCCGATGCGACCGGGTTGTAATAACCGACACGCTCGATGAAGCGGCCGTCACGCCGATCCTGTTTGTTGGCGGCAACGATGTTGTAGAACGGACGCTTCTTGGCTCCGCCACGGGAAAGTCGAATAACAACCATGCAATCCTCGGCTTGATGATGCAGAAACCGGCGCGTGCCGGCCCTGTTGGCCGGAGCCCGGCCTGCATGGCCGCGCCCCGTTATTGGTTCACGAAAAACCCGCAATTCTAACGCGTCTCGGCATGCGTGACAAACCCCACGCGCGTTTTAGCGTGCAAGGGCCTTGCGATGCCATCGCCCCGGGCCTGATCAATCTAGCCCCGAACCCGATCCGCCAAACAAACCCAACTGCCCGTCCGGCGCGGGCGGCGTGAACAGGTCCGTGCGCAGCGCGATGCGTCCGCGCTCGTATCCGAACTTGCGCACCGCCACCTCGTAGCGCAAGCGGATCAGTTCGGCCCACTTGCCCTGTCCCTTCATGCGTGAGTGAAACCGAGGGTCATTCAGACGGCGCGTCCTGGCTTCGGCCCTTGGATGCGCTGCGTCAGGTTCGGATGCGGCGCGCATCTCATGCAGGCGATTGAGCACTCGCTCGGCACGATCCGGGTAATGGCGGGCGAGCCAGTCCTGGAAAAGTTCCTTCAACTCCCACGGAAGTCGCAACACCATGTACTGCGCATGATGCGCCCCCATCTCGCGGGCTGCCTTCAGGATCTGCTCGAGCTCCGGCTCGTTCAAGAACGGCGCAATCGGCGCGACCGACACGCAAACCGGAATGCCAGCCTCGGAGAGCCGACGGATGGTTTCGAGCCGGCGCCAGGGGGCTGCCGCACGCGGCTCCCAGGCGCGCGCCAGCGTCGGGTCGAGGGTGGTCACCGTGACCAGCACCTGCACCAAGCGATCCCTGGCGAGCGAGGCGAGCAGGTCAATGTCGCGCTCGACGAGGGCTGACTTGGTGACCAGCGTCACCGGATGGCGGCACTGCGCCAGCAACTCGAGCAAGGCTCGCGTGATGCGCTGCTCGCGCTCGATCGGCTGATAGGCGTCAGTGGAGGATCCGATATTGATGGGCTCGCAGCGATAGCCGGGCGCGGATAGCTCGTCGCGCAAGCGCTCGGCCGCATTGGTCTTGGCGAACAGTTTGGTCTCAAAGTCGATGCCGGGGGAAAGATCGAGATAACTGTGGTTCGGTCGCGCGTAGCAGTACACGCAGCCATGCTCGCAACCCCGGTAAGGATTGACCGATAACTCGAAAGGCACGTCGGGCGACTTGTTGCGCATGATGATCGTGCGCGCCCGTTCGAGGCTGACCTGGGTGGATGGCGCAGGCGGCTGCGGCTGCTCCGAGGTCCAGCCATCGTCGACAGACTGGCGTGCAAACCCCTGGAAGCGCCCCTGCGGGTTGCCGATGGCGCCACGCCCCTTGAATGCCTCCTTGGGCGGCCCGCGATCAGCCGGCATGGCATATCTGTTCTGTATGCATGAACAGTATTGTGAGCCGCGCGGCCCGTCATCACAAGGGCATGGCCGCGACCGGCCGAAACCAGCCCGGGCTAGCCCCGGACCGGTCCGCAATCTCAGAACTGGTCTGCGGTCAGCGCGAGAGCACCCGGCGCACCGTTGACGATGCTTGCCGACAGACCCGCGGCTTGCACCAGGATGTGATCCGCGTAAAAACGCGCGGTAGCAATCTTGGCCTTCAGGAAAGATTCGTCGCCTCCCCCCTGAGCCAGCAGTCGCGTGGCCGCCTGGGCGGCCCGCGCCATCTGCCAGCCGCACAACACGATGCCAGCCAACCTCAGATACGGCACGCTACCGGCGAACACGGCCCGCACATCGCTGCGTGAGTTGCCGACAATGAACTCGACCGCTGCCTCGAACGCGTTCGAGCCGGCAGTCAGTGCATGACGGATCGCAGCCAGATCCGCGCCCTGCTCCCCGGCCAGTTCGGCCGCGGTCGCACGCACCTGTTCGATGATCGCCTTGGCGGTTGCACCGCCATCGCGTGCGGTTTTACGCCCGATCAGATCGTTTGCCTGGATCGCGGTCGTGCCTTCGTAGATCGGCAGGATGCGGGAATCGCGATAGTGCTGCGCGGCTCCGGTCTCCTCAATGAAGCCCATGCCGCCGTGGACCTGAACACCCAGCGACGTGACCTCGACCGACATTTCGGTGGACCAGCCCTTGACGATCGGCACCAGGAACTCATAGAAGGCCATGTTCTGGCGGCGCGCGTCCGGATCTGGATGCAGATGACCAGCGTCGCTGGCCGCCGCGGCGACGTACGCCAGCGCCCGGGCGCCCTCGGTCAGCGCCCGCATTGTCATCAGCATGCGGCGCACGTCCGGATGATGAATGATTGCGACCGCACTGGGCGAACCTGCGACATCGCGGCTCTGCACCCGGTCGCGGGCATACGAGACCGCCTTTTGGTAGGCGCGATCGGCGATCGCCACGCCCTGCAGGCCGACCGCGAAGCGCGCCGCATTCATCATCACGAACATGTATTCGAGGCCGCGGTTTTCCTCGCCGATCAGATAACCAATCGCGCCCGGTGCGCCGCCTTCTCCGGTGCCGACCTCGCCCTTGCCATCACCGTAGATCAGGACTGCGGTGGGGCTGGCTTTGATACCGAGCTTGTGTTCGATCGATGCGCACCAGACATCGTTGCGCGGTCCGAGCGAGCCGTCATCGTTGACAAGAAACTTCGGCACGATGAACAGCGAAATGCCCTTGACGCCCTCGGGTGCCTCGGGCGTGCGCGCGAGCACCAGATGGACGATGTTCTCGGCCATGTCATGCTCACCGTAAGTGATGAAAATCTTGGTGCCAAACACCTTGAAGGTACCGTCGGCCTGCGGCTCGGCGCGCGAGCGCACCAGCGACAGGTCGGAACC
>JALRBB010000345.1 GCA_023257915.1 Quisquiliibacterium sp.
TCCCGACGCTGGCGCGCTGTGCCGAATACGGCAAGATGCATGTGCACGGCGGCAAGCTGCCGTTCTCCGAACTGCCGAGGTTTTGACGATGAGCGCGCAGGCACTCGACGAACTTCGCGACCGGATTCGTGCGGCGAACGCTGCGCGAACGCCGCTGCGCATCCATGGCGGCTCGACCAAGGACTTCTACGGCCAGTCGCTGGGCGGCGAACCGCTCGACACTCGGAGCTGGAGCGGCATCGTGTCGTTCGAGCCCACCGAACTGGTCGTCACGGCGCGTTGCGGTACCCCGTTGTCGGATCTGCAGGCCGCGCTGGCCGAGCAGCGCCAGATGCTCGCGTTCGAGCCTCCGGCGTTCGGTGCGAAGGCCACCATCGGCGGGGTCGTGGCAGCTGGTCTTTCCGGTCCGCGCCGGGTCAGCGCCGGCTCGGTGCGCGACTTCGTGCTCGGCGCGTCGCTGGTCGATGCCGATGGCGAACTCAAGCGCTTCGGTGGGCAGGTCATGAAGAACGTGGCCGGGTACGACATTTCAAGGCTGCTGTGCGGTTCGCTGGGCATTCTGGGCCTGATCGCCGAGGTCTCGCTCAAGGTGCTGCCGTTGCCGGCCGCCGAACGCACGCTGGCGCTCGAGATCGGCCACGCCGATGCGTTGCAGCAGTTGAATCGATGGGCCGGGCAGCCCTTGCCGATCTCGGCTAGCGCCTGGCTGGAGGGACGCCTGTCGATCCGGCTGTCCGGAGCCGCCGCTGCGGTTGATGCCGCATGTTCGCGTTTCGAGCGCGAATTTTCGGCGGTACTGGTTGACCAGAGCGACGCGGCTTGGTTCTGGTCCGCCTTGCGTGAGCATCAGTTGGCCTTTTTCGACGGCGAAATGCCGTTGTGGCGATTGTCGCTTCCGTCGACGGCGCCGGCGTTTGCGCTCGACGGCGCGCAACTGCTCGAGTGGGGCGGTGCGTTGCGCTGGCTACGCAGTCAGGCCGATGCCCTCGAAGTGCGCCGCCTGGCTGCCGCCGCGGGTGGCTCGGCGACCCTGTTTCGGACCAGCGATCGATCGGCGGGCGTGTTCGACGCCTTATCGCCGATGGTTGCCGCGCTGCATCGGCGCATCAAGGCGCAGTTCGACCCGAACGGGATCTTCAACCCTGGCCGCATGTACCCGGAACTCTGAGATGGAAACGCATCTGGCCGACTGGCTCAAAGGCACCGCGGATGGCGCCGAGGCGCAATCCATCCTGCGCAAATGCGTGCATTGCGGTTTTTGTACTGCGACCTGCCCGACCTACCAGCTTCTTGGCGACGAACTCGACGGACCGCGGGGCCGCATCTATCTGATCAAGCAGGTGGTCGAAGGCGCGCGGCCCAGCGCTGCAACCATGCAGCACCTGGATCGTTGTCTGACCTGTCGCAACTGTGAAAGCACCTGCCCGAGCGGTGTGCAGTACGGGCACCTGGTCGACATTGGTCGCAAACTGGTTGAACAGCGTGTGCGCAGGCCCCTTGGTCAGCGGCTGCTGCGCGGCGCGCTGCGCGAGGGGCTGACGCGACGCTGGTTGTTCGATCCGGCGATGAAGCTCGGCAAGGCCATGCGCCCGATGCTGCCGGAAAAGCTGCGCGACAAGCTGCCGGCAGCTGCCGATCCGGGATCGTGGCCGACGCGCAGCCATGCGCGCCGGGTGTTGCTGCTCAATGGCTGCGTGCAGCCCGCAATGATGCCGCGCATCGATGCGGCCACTGCCCGGGTGCTCGATGCTCTGGGGGTGCAGGCGATCGTCGAGCCGGGTTCAGGCTGTTGCGGTGCGATCCGCCAGCATCTGAGCGATGCCGAAGGCGCACTCGCCGATGCCCGGCGCAACATCGACGCCTGGTGGCCACGCTTGCAGCCACAGGCAGATCAAGCGGTCGAGGCGATCCTGATCAACGCGTCGGGCTGCGGCTCGATGATCAAGGACTATGCACACCTGCTGCGCGGCGATCCGGCCTACGCGGCCAAGGCACAGCGGGTCGTCGAGCTGACCCGTGACCTGGCCGAGTGGCTGCCGGCAGAATGCGACCGCCAGGCGCACGCGCTGCGCGAGCGGATCCGGAACTTGCCGGCGCGGGTGGTGGCCTTTCATCCGCCTTGCTCGCTGCAGCATGGTCAGCAGGTGCGGGGCGAAGTCGAGCGCTTCCTGGCTTCGCTCGGTGTCGAGGTCCAGCCGGTCACGGATTCCCATCTGTGCTGCGGATCGGCCGGCACGTATTCGGTCCTGCAGCCCGGCTTGTCGCGCGAGTTGCGCGAACGCAAGCTGTCCGCGCTGCAGGCGGGCGCGCCGCAGATGCTGCTGTCGGCCAACATCGGCTGCATCAGTCACCTGCAGGCTGGCACCGCGACACCGGTTCGCCACTGGATCGAATGGCTCGATGATGCGCTCTCGGGCTAGCGCTCGGATCTGCGTTCGCTGACGACATGCTGCGTACCCTCGCGATCCTGCTCGGTTTTCAGTGTCTGGGTGAGGTCGCGAGTTTCGCGCTGCGTCTTCCGGTGCCAGGGCCGGTGATCGGCATGTTGGCGCTCATCGTTTATCTGCTGGTTTCTCCCGCCGCGGTTGCGCAGATGCGCGAGCATGTGCTCGCCTTGCTTGGCCACCTGTCGCTGCTATTCGTGCCGGCAGGCGTCGGCGTGATGTTGCATGTACGCCGGCTCGCCGACGAAGGTCTGGCGATCGGCATTGCCCTCGTCCTGAGCACCGCGCTGGCGATCGTCGTCACGGCACTGGTGGTCGATCGCACGCGTCGCTGGCTCGATCCCGCCGGCCCGGCAGGCGAGACCGGTTCAGCCAAGAAGCCTTGATGGAACCGAGACTGAACGAGATCTGGGTCTATCTGTCGGCAACCCCGCTGCTGGGGTTGACGGTGACGCTGCTCGCCTATCTGCTGGCCGTGGCGCTGCATCGTCGGCTGGCGATGCATCCGCTGGCCAACCCGGTCGCGATTGCAGTGCTGCTGCTGGTGTCCTTGCTCGCGATCACCGGGACGCCGTATCCCACATATTTCGAGGGCGCGCAATTCGTTCACTTCCTGCTCGGGCCGGCGACGGTGGCGCTGGGTTTGCCCTTGTACGAACAGCGCGCAAGAATCCGCCGGCTTGCGATCCCGCTGTTTGCCGGACTGCTGGCGGGAACTGTCACTGCGGTGGTGTCGGCGGCAGGCATCGCGATGTTGCTCGGTGCATCGCCGCAGACCGTGCTGTCGCTGGCACCCAAGTCGGTGACCACGCCGGTTGCGATGGGCATTGCCGAGCGCATCGGTGGTTTGCCTAGCCTGACCGCGACGCTGGTCATCGCCACCGGCATGATCGGCGCGATGATCGCCGCGCCCTTGCTGAACCTGGTGCGGATTCGCAGCCAGGAAGCGCGCGGCTTCGCACTGGGTGTTGCCTCGCACGGCATTGGCACGGCCCGCGCATTCCAGGTCAGCGAGGAAATGGGGGCCTTCGCCGGGCTCGCGATGGGGCTTGCTGCGCTGTTGACGGCGCTGCTGGTTCCGATGCTCGCTGGCTGGGCAGGACTGATGTCCCCGGGGGCCTGAAAGCGCGTACCATCCGCAGTCTGCATGCATCGTGCCTCGATGAGGCACGGTTCGAACATCACCATAGCGGAGGCAGGATGGAACTTCGTCGCAATGAATTCAAGCGCGCGCTGGCTGCTGGCAAGCAGCAGATCGGATTGTGGAACAACCTCGTGTCCTCGAACACCGTCGAGGTGATCGCCGGCGCCGGCTTCGACTGGATGCTGCTCGACTGCGAGCATTCCCCCTCCGACATCGAGAGCCTGCTTGGCCTGCTGCGCACCGTCGCACCGTATCCCACCACGCCGGTGGTGCGCGTGCCCTGGAACGACATGGTCAACATCAAACGCATGCTCGATATCGGCGCGCAAAGCCTGCTGGTGCCGTTCATCTCGACCGCCGACGAGGCGCGTGCTGCCGTGTCGTACATGCGTTATCCGCCCAAGGGCGTGCGCGGTGTGGCCGGGACCACGCGCGCGACCCAGTACGGACGCATCAAGGACTACGTGCAACGCGTCGAAGAGGAATTGTGCCTGCTGGTGCAGGTCGAGACCCGAGAGGGCATGGATAACCTCGAGGAGATCTGCGCGGTCGACGGGGTTGATGGCGTGTTCATCGGTCCGGCCGATCTACATGCTTCCTATGGCTATGTCGGACAGACCGCCAATCCGGAGATTGTCCCGATCATCGAAGAGGGTATGCGCCGCATCCGCAAGGCTGGCAAGGCGCCGGGTTTCCTGACCTCGGTGGAAGCCGATGCACATCGCTACCTGGGCGTGGGGGCGCAGTTCGTCGCGGTGGGGTCCGACACCGGGCTGCTGGCACGCGGTGCCGAGCAACTCGCGGCCCGGTTCAAGAACGGCTGATCGTCCGGCGCAGGCGACCGGCCACTGATCCGATACCTCAAGGCGACGCTGGGCGTCCGCGGCCGCGGCCGATGGGCGTTGCGCGCCGCGAGATGACGGACAGATTCTTGTGGTTTAGTATTCACGCGCTCGATCCGGTTACTGACCGGGTTCCTGTTCACCAAGGAGACACGCAATGCAAAAGACCATTCAAAAGACTCTGATCGCCGCTGCCTTGGCCGCCTGTGCGATCGCTCCGGCTGCCGCGCAGCAGGTCACGTTCATGACCGGCCCGCAGGGCGGATCCTGGATTCCGCTCGGCGGCGCGCTCAAGGGCATGTGGGAAAAGGAGATCTCCGGCCTGCAGATTCAGCAGACCCCGGGTGCCGGCGTCGCCAACGTGCTCGGCGTGTCCACTGGCAAGGCCAAGATCGGCATGGCCAATTCATCGAGCACCGTCGACGGCATCGCCGGTCGTCCGCCGTACAAGGCGCCGGCCCAGAACGTGTGCCAGATTGCCAACCTGTATCCGCAGTACTTCCAGGTGGTTGCGGCGGCCGATGCCAATGTGGCTTCGTACAAAGACCTGAAAGGCAAGACGCTGGTCACCCAGCCCAAGGGCAACACCGCCGAGGCGGTCACCGGGCTGATGCTGAAGTTCAACGGCATGGATTACAACGCACTGGCCAAGGCGAATTTCCAGGCCGGCTACAACGACGCGGTCTCGATGATGAAGGACGGCCATGTGCAGGTCTTCACGCTTGGCACGACGGCACCTGCCTCCGCGATCATGGATCTGGCCAGCGCACGTGACGTCAAGCTGGTGCCGGTCGACGATGCGACGATGAATCAGTTCAAGCAGATGAACCCTGGCTACAACCGTCTGGTCATCAAGGCCGGCACCTATCCGAAGCAGGACAAGGATGTGCCGGTGATCGGCTACTCGACGCATGTGATCGTCGCTTGCGACATGCCCGAGGACACCGTCTACAAGATGACCAAGATCATGGCTGCCAACATTGACACGCTGTCCTCGATCGTCAAGGCGATGAAAGGCGTGACGCCGAAAGATATGGCGATGGACATCGGCGTGCCGCTGCACAAGGGCGCTGCGAAGTTCTACAAGGAAGCCGGCGCGATCTAATCGTCGCGGTCAGGCGGTCCGCTGGACCGGCGGGGCGGCAGGCAGCCGCCCCGTTTTTTTGATACCGGAGAATTCCCGTGGAAGAGAATCCGTCCACCACCCCCACGGCAACCCTGGTGCGCAGGATTGCGTTCCTGTTCGCCGTCGTGATGTCCCTCTACCACATGTATGTGGCCGCCTTCGGCCCGCCGGAGGCGCTGACTTTTCGCGCGACGCACTTGTTGTTCGCGCTGACGCTGGTCTATCTGCTGTTTCCGTTCAAGGCCGGCGGTGCGGCTGCCTGGCGGGTGCTTGATTACGTGCTGCTGGCCGGAGGCTGGGGAATCATCTTCTATCTGTTCGTCAATCATGAGTACCTGACGAATCGGATGATCTATATCGACGACTTGTCGATGTTGGACAAGTTCTTTGCCGTGCTGTCGGTGATCGTGGTGCTCGATGCGACCCGTCGGGTGATTGGCTGGGCGTTGCCGCTGACCGCGATCTGTTTTCTGGTCTACGCAATTGGCTTCACGAACGTCACGTTCCAGGTTTTGCTCGAGCAACTCTAT
>JALRBB010000392.1 GCA_023257915.1 Quisquiliibacterium sp.
CATTTGTACTGTGAATATTGGGAGTTGCCCTTTTCCCGTGTTTTATTTGTTTTTGATCCTCAATTACTTCAAATCCATTTTTTTCGATAGGAACCTGGCTGTTTAAATCGACATGCACTGGGCTTTGCTGAGTACACCACCTCGGTGCCCGGCAGCAAGCTGAACATGTTCGTCTACACCGTGTCGCTGATGATCGGCACCGCCGGTCTGCCGCACGTGATCATGCGCTTTTTCACAGTGCCCAAGGTCAGCGATGCCCGTTTGTCGGCCGGCTGGGCGCTGGTGTTCATTGCGATCCTGTACACGACGGCTCCGGCGGTCGCGGCAATGGCCAAGATGAACCTGATCCGTACTGTCACGCCAGGCATCGTGATGAAGGACACCGATCCGTTCAAGGCGGAGTCCAACCTCGAATACGCCAAGCGTCCGGACTGGATGAAGCGCTGGGAAACCACCGGCCTGCTGAAGTTCGAGGACAAGAACGGCGATGGTCGTATCCAGTACTACAACGACAAGGCCAAGAACGCCGACTTCAAGAAGAAGGCCGACGCCGCTGGCTGGAAGGGCAACGAGCTGAATGTCAATGCCGACATCATCGTGCTGGCCAACCCCGAGATTGCGCTGCTGCCTGATTGGGTGATTGCGCTGGTTGCAGCCGGTGGTCTGGCGGCGGCGCTATCCACCGCGGCTGGTCTTCTGATGGCAATCTCGGCCGCGGTCTCGCATGACCTGGTCAAGGGGGTCTTTGCACCAGACATCAGTGAGAAGGGCGAACTGCTAACCGGCAAGATTGCGATGGCGCTCTCGATCGTGGTTGCCGGCTGGCTGGGTCTGAATCCGCCTGGCTTCGCGGCGGGGACAGTCGCTCTGGCCTTCGGGATTGCCGCCAGCTCGTTGTTCCCGGCGATCATGATGGGTATCTTCAGCAAGAAGATGAACAAGGAAGGCGCGATGGCAGGCATGCTTTCCGGCCTGTTCGTTACCTTGTTCTATGTGTTCGCACACAAGGGCATCTTCTTCATCAAGGGCACTGGCTATCTCGACCTGATCGGTGGCGCCAACAGCTTCTTCGGCATCACGCCGGAAGCCTTCGGTGCGATCGGCGCGCTGGTCAACTTCGCGGTCGCGTTCGCGGTCGACAAGATGACCAAAGAGCCGCCCGAGCACATCCAGGCGATGGTGGAATCCGTGCGGATCCCGCGTGGTTCCAAGGCGGTCGACGGCGCGCATATCTGACGCCGCCCCGGGTCGCCGCGTGCGGCGACCCGGGCTTCGGTCTTCGTGCCGAAGCTGCGACAATGGGGCCTTGCCGGCCAGTCCGGTGAGGCCTTTTTTCTTGTGTGTCCGGCATGGGCGCGCTGATGGAGACCCGGATGGTTTTCGACGTTTCGGTCGCAATCACATGGATCCTGTTCCTGGCACTGTTTCCAATGGCGTTTTTTTGGCTCAGGCGTGCCTATCGCATCCTGATTCGTCGCGACTTTTCCGAAGTGGCGCTCAAGGGTGGAGAGCCGCCACCGAACCCGGAAAAGTGGGCGCCCTGGGAGATGATCATCAACGCACTGGCGGGCCTCGTGATCCTGTTCACCATCCTGGGCATCTTGCTCGGTTCGCTTGAGTACGAGCGCTGGACTGCGATCGCGGGCACGACAATCTGGTCAAAGTTTTTCGTCAGTTTCGCGCTCGGCCGGCATGCGCATGCACTGGCCGCCCGAGAGCGTCGCTGAGCGGCGAGCGTTGCAAGCCCCGCGCACGGGTGTGGTGCTTGCGGGGCAATGTTGATGCGCAACCGCGTCGTGATGCGTGCAGTCATTCTGGGCACCGGCCTTGCAACCTTGCTGGTGCTCGGATGGTTGATTGCGAGCGGGGCGATCGTCTGGGCCGCAATGGATCCCGCGCATCGCGTCATCCTGCGGCAAGTGCTCGCGCCACAGCTGCCCTTGCTTGCTCTGGCCCTGTTGCTGCTGATGCTGCTCACATCCGTAGTGGTGCATCGGCTGTATCGACGCCTGGTGCAGATGCCCGAGAGGATCCTTGAGCAGGCGCGGGCCTTGGTCGATGCGTCGCAGGACCATGAACTGGCGGTCAGCCTCGAACCGCGCCAGCAAGCCTTGATCGAGACGATCAATGCGCTGGTGCGCCAACGCAATGACCTGCGGCGTGATGTTCGCCAGCAGGTGGATGCTGCGGCAAGGCAGCTCGAACAGGAACGCAACCGGCTCGCAGCCTTGATGAGCGAGCTCGCGCAAGGGGTGATCGCGTGCAACCTTGATGGTCGTGTCCTGCTGTACAACAATCGTGCAAGGCTGCAGGTTCGTGCCTTGTCAGGGGCGCCGTCACTGGCCGATGGTGCCGAGCTGATTGGCCTGGGCAAGTCGATTCACGCGGTGCTCGATCGCCGTCTGGTGTCGCATGCGCTGGCCAGCGTGATGCAGCGCTTGCGTCGGGGCGCCGACAGCCCGGTAGCCACCTTCGTGACCATGACCGGCGCCGGGCAATCGTTACGGGTGCAATTGGCGCCGGTGCGCGATGCTGCCGATGCGGTACCCGACATCGGTGGCTATGTGCTGTTGATCGAGAACGTCACTGCGCAGTTCGAGGGTCAGCGCCGGCGCGAGCAGCTATTGTCGCAACTCATCGACCATCTGCGCGACTCAGTGACGAATTTGCACCTGGCCGCAAATGCGCTTGGCGACGCGCATCAAGAGGGTTCAGGGACGAACGCAGACCGGCGTGCCGGGTTGATGCGGATCGTCGACGAGCATTCGCAGCGCATCGAGGACGCCGTCAATACCGCGCTTGCTGCGCGTCAGCAGGAATCGGGCGGGCACTGGCCGCTCGAGGAATTGCTTGGCGCCGAACTGCTCGAAGCAGCCCTGCACCGGATCGATGCTGCCGGCGCGCGGGCGAAGATCATCGACGCACCGACCGAAATCTGGCTCAAGGCCGATAGCTTCGGGCTGTTGCAGGCGATCGAGGCACTGAGCGCACGTCTGGTCTCAGAGCATGGGGTTTCAGAGATCGGATTGCGTCTTCGTGCCGGCGATCAGCATGCGCAGTTTGATCTTTGCTGGCCGCGAGACGACAGCAATGCCCTGAATTTGGAGCGCTGGGAAGACATGCCGATCGCCGACCAGCAAGGCCTGGCTCCGATGACGGTGCGTGAGATCGTCGAGCGTCATCACAGCGGCATTGGATTTGAGCTTGAACCGGCCACCGGGCTTGCCTGCCTGCGATTCACCTTGCCGATTGTGCCGGCCGGCCCGAACCTGGAGCCTGGCATTTTCCTGCACGGACAGTCCCGGCCCGAGTTCTATGACTTCGAGCTGTTCGCGACCAGTGAGCAGGTATCGACGCTTGATCAGCAGCCGCTCACGCAGCTCAGTTTTACGGTCTTCGACACCGAAACCACCGGGCTGGAGCCGTCCGCCGGTGACGAGATCATTCAGATCGGCGCGGTTCGCATCGTCAATGGCCGGCTGCTGCGCTCAGAGGCGTTCGAGCAACTGGTCGACCCGCGTCGTCCGATTCCGCGCGCGTCGACCCCGATCCACGGGATCGAGCCGCAAATGCTGGTCGGCAAGCCGGTCATCGATGAGGTGCTGCCGGCCTTTCATGCCTATGCGCAGGACACGGTGCTGGTGGCGCACAACGCGGCCTTCGATCTGCGATTTCTGCAACTCAAGGAGCAGCGCACCGGTATCGAGTTCTCGCAACCGGTGCTCGATACGCTGCTGCTGTCGGCGTTCGTTCAGCCGAATCAGGACTCGCATCGGCTTGAGGCAATCGCCGAGCGTTTCGGCATTCCGGTGATCGGCAGGCATACCGCGCTCGGTGATGCGATCGTCACCGCCGAGGTCTTGTTGCGCTTGATCCCGTTACTGGCCGCACGCGGCATCCACACGCTGGCGCAGGCCAGGCAGGCGTCGCGCAAGACCTGGTACGCCCGGCTGCGCTACTGAACCGGGGACGGACGGGGCGTGGCGATCGATGCGCGCCAGCGCCGCGATCAGGAGATCGCTTCGATACGCCCGAGTCGCACCATCGTGTTGCCCGGCTTGCGATGCACCGTTGCGGGCATGACCAGCACCGTATCGTCATACGGCGTGACGATCCGGTGCTCACCGTCGCGGGCAATCAGCGTGCCTGCCTTCGGAATCACTTCGAGTCCGGTGTAGTGTTTCTCGAAACGGAAATCCGGGCCGCGCGCAACCACCGCTTCGGTCACGCGGACGATGTGCTGGCGACTCGCCCGCGCCAGTGGCATACGCGCCTGTGCCCATGCTCCGTCGACCATACCGAAATGCGCAAGAAAGCGCAGCATCGTGTCCATCGCAACGTCGGCCGCCGAGCGCTCCCAGTGCTGGCCGCATTCGATCAGCAGTGCGGTGCGCGGATCATTCGGGTCGCCGAACGGCCCGCGTTCGATCATGCGCAATCCGGCCGGATGGCCGGTGTCGATCAGAAGATCCTGAGGTACGCCAAGCTCGCAGGACAGCCGCGCAGACTTGTCGCCACCCTTGCCGGTGGCACCGCAGACCATGATCGGCCGGCATGGCTCTGACATCGAATGCAGGTCGAGCAGAAAGTCGGCTGAGTCGACGATCGGCGCCAACTGCCTGGCCCGGCGCAGTTCGACCGAGTCGCGCGGGCCGCGCAGTGTGTCGTCGGCCCAGACGCGGTTGAAATCCTCTTCGACGAAGCGTGAAATGTTCGGATCGTCGGGGTTCCAGCGCGCGAACGCTTCGATATTGCCGAAGGCCAGCGTCAAGCGCCCGGCCTGCGGACGCACGCGCTGTTCCAGCAGCCAGTTAAGTGCAATCGCGCCACAGATCTCGTTGCCGTGGGTGAGCGCCTGCACCATCACATGCGGGCCGGGTCGACCCGAGTCGAAGCTGTGCACATACTCGATGCCGGTGTTGCCGTCGCGGTGGCCTGAGATGTCCGGGGCGAGCAGTTCGATCGGGGGCGTGTCGGGTTTGGTTGTCATCATGCGTCTCCAGTCGGCGCTCGTTCAGGCACGCGAGCGCGAGCGGGCGAACTTGGCCAGCATCGCGACCAGCGCCTGCAGGTCGGCTTCCAGCTTCTGATAGCCAGCGGTCTTTTCGTAGGTCTGCTCGTTCATGTAAAGGCCACGATTGATCTCGATCTGCAGGCTGTGGCGGCCTTGTTGCGGTGCCGAGAACGCGCGCACCAGTTCGACGCCCTTGTACGGATCGTTGACCCGCACATCGTAGCCGGCATCCGCGAAGAAGGTACGCACCAGCTCGGTGAACTCCGGTGCGCAGCTACTGCCGTCGCGATCACCGAGCACGATGTCGGCGCGTCGCGACCCGGCGCCGTCTTGCGACATCTTGCCGCCAACCGAGAGCATCGAATGACAGTTGACGTGATAGCTGACGCCATGGGCCGCATGGGCACCTTCAATCAGCTCACGCAAGGTCTGCTGGTACGGGCGCAGAAAGTTGTCGATGCGGTGTCGCATCTCGGCGACGCTGAGCTTGCGGGCGTAGATTGACCGACCGTCGCTCAGGTTGCGCCAAACGAGCGCCTGACCATAGCGGGCTTTGCCGCTGTCGATCAAAGGGTGTGGCCAGGGAGCATCGAGCAGGTCCGGGTCGATATCGGTTTCGGCGCGATTCGCGTCCAGATAGGTGCGCGCGAAGGTCGCCTCGAGCAGCGCAGCACCATGGGATGGCGCTATCGCATACAGCTCGTGAATGTAGGTGTCCTCGCCGCAGCGCAATTCATGCTCGGTCAGGCAGTGCCCGAAATCGGCCGGAAACCAGCTGCCGGAATGCGGCGAGTCGAACACCAGGGGCACGGACGCGACCGTGGGCGGGTGCACGCGCAGCGCGGGTTGCGTGAGACTGAGTGCATCGGGCATCGTGAAGCTCGCTTTTCGGGATGGCCGTGCTGCCGTCCGGCCGGTTGGCGGGATGGTCGCGCTGCCGTCCGGCCGGTTGGTACTGGCATGCCCAGAATGTTAGCGTCCAACGCGAGACAGCGCGGAAGCGCTCGCCCGGTTTCCGGAACCGCATTGGGCATTGCGGCCAGTGCGATTCAGGCGACTCCCGATTCCCCTGGCGCGAATGATTGCCGTCTTGCGCGGTGCTACTATTTTCTGCATGTCCGGCCAAGCTCTTGCCCGTATC
>JALRBB010000400.1 GCA_023257915.1 Quisquiliibacterium sp.
CAGCCCGTCTTCAACCCCTTCTGCCCGGTCTGACATGCACACCCACTCCCTTCCCAATCCGCTCGATTTCCGCGGCCAGACCGTCCTCGTCGTGGGCGGCTCCAGCGGCATCGGCAACGGCATCGCCCAGGCATTTCGGGCGCACGGCGCGCAGGTGCATGTCTGGGGCACCCGGGCCAGTGCCGCGGACTATGACGCGGAGCAAGGCAGCAAGCTGGAAGGGCTGGGCTATCGGCAGGTTGACGTTGGAGATTTCGATGCGATCGCGGCCTGCGAGCCGGGATTCGAGCGGCTCGACGCACTGGTGCTCTGCCAGGGCATGGTCATCTACAAGCGCGGCGAATTTCGCATCGATGGGTTTCGCAAGGTCATCGACGTGAACTTGAACTCGCTGATGGCCTGCGCCGAGAAGTTTCACCCGATGCTGGCGGCCTCACGGGGGGCCTTGATCACCGTCAGTTCTACCGCGGCGTTCCACGCCACGGTCGGCAACCCGGCCTACAACGCGTCCAAGACCGGCGTGCTCGGCCTGACACGCACGCTGGCGCAGGCCTGGGCTCCGGACGGTATCCGGGTCAACGGCATCGCACCGGGCTTCGTGGCGACCAAGATGACCCGGGTGACCACCGAGAACCCGCAGCGGCTGCAGTCCGCAATCGACCGGATCCCGGCCGGTCGGCTGGGCACTCCGCGCGACATGGCCGGTGTGGCGCTGTTTCTGGCCTCGCCGCTGTCGGCCTATGTGGTCGGCCAGACAATCCCGGTCGATGGCGGCCTGATTCTCTGACTACAGAAACCCGGCGTTCAGCCACTCGGCCACGATCGCCGGCTTGTCGGCACCCTCGATCTCGATCGTTACCTCCCAGGTGGCGGTCCAGCGCTTGCCCGGCTGTACCTCGAAGTCCTTGAGCCTGAAATGGCCGCGCACGCGCGATCCGGTCGGTACCGGCGCGACAAAGCGCAGCCGGTTGAAGCCGTAGTTGACGCCGGATTTCGTGCCCTCGACCAGTGGGCAGACCTGATAGCCCATCTGCGCCAGCAGCGACAGCGTCAGGAAACCATGCGCGATCGTGCCGCCATGCGGCGTTTCGCGTGCCGCGCGTGCCGGGTCGACATGGATGAAGTATTCGTCCTGGGTCAGTTTCGCAAAGCTGCTGATCATCGGCTGGTCGATCATCATCCAGGCCGATGAGCCGAAGTCGCTGCCGATGCGCTGCAGCATCTGCTCGAGCGTTGCGCGCGAGCTGGTGTTTTGTTCGTCCATGGATGCTCCGGGTGGTTGGCGTTGCCGGGTTCGGTGGCTCAAGTGTAGGGCACTCGCGCGCGCTGGCGCAGCGCCTCAGCCCGATTCGCCGCCGGCGTGCTGTCGCTCGTTGGCGGTCCGGATGGCGGCGGCGACCTGCGCGTCGACCTCGCTGGTGACCTCGCGAATCCACGCGCGAAACAATTCGATGCTCGGATGATTCGCCTTGCGTTTTGCGAACGCGAGCCAGTAGCCCTCGCCGGTGCGCATCACCTGTTCGAAGGGCATCACCAGGCGCCCGCTGGCCAGGTCATCCTCGACGTAGGCGATCTGCGCAAGCGCAACACCCAGACCATTGATCGCGGCCTGGTAGGTGACCGCCGCATTGGCCAGTCGCGTGCTGCGGGCCGGGCGCAGGTCCGGCATTCCGGCCTGCGCGAACCAGCGCTCCCAGGCGTCGTTGCGCATCATCGAGTGCAACAGGTTCAGTTGCGCGAGGCTGGCGACCGAGTCGAGCTTGCGGGCCAGGTCCGGGCTGCAGACCGGAACCAGCGCATCGTCGAACAGATGATCGGCCTGGGCATCTCCCCAGTCGCCCCGCCCATGGCGTACGACGAAGTCCAGTTCCTCGACCAGCGCGTCTTCCTGGCGCGGATAGGTCGCCACCTCGATTTCAAATTCCGGATGCCGCTCGTAGAACAGTCCGAGCCTGGGCACCAGCCAGCGGATCGCAAAGCTTGGTGTGGTCTTCAAGCGCAGCCGGCGCGCACCCGGATCGCCGGCAACGTCGAGCACTGCACGTTCGATCTCCTCGAAGCTCAGGCTCAGTCGCTTGGCGAGCATGGTGCCGGCGTCGGTCAGCGACAGTCCCCGGTGCTGGCGCACGAACAATTCGGTGCGCAGCGTCCGCTCGAGTTGCTTGATCTGCTGGCTGACCGCTCCGGGGGTCACACTCAGTTCCTGGGCTGCGCGGGTCACGCTGGAGTGTCGTGCGACGGCCTCGAAGGTTCGAAGCGCCGGCAGCATCGATCGCATCGTTGGCATAGATCAAGTTAGTGGAATTAAATAAAAACTTAGCAATTATCGGTTGACTTGGATCAGAGGGCGTCGAAAACTCAGAGTACTCTCAACGATTGACGATGTGGCATCACCAGATCTCGATTGAGTAAAGTTTAGTTCAGATATACAAAAGCGGATTCCTGGAATTCCGCAGTACAAAAGGAGAGACGCATGAACAGACGCAACTGGATCAACACGGCCCTGGCTGCTATCGCGCTGGCAAGTCCGGCTCTGGCGCTTGCGCAGGCTTATCCGTCGCAGACGATCAAGCTGGTCGTTCCCTGGCCTCCGGGAGGTGGCGTGGACACCGCCGCCCGGATCATCGCCGCACCGCTGGCGCAGCGGCTCGGACAATCGATCGTGGTCGAGAACAAGGCTGGCGCCGGTGGCAATATCGGCACCGAAGTCGCCGCTCGCGCCAAGCCCGACGGCTACACGCTGCTGATGGGCTCGGTCTCGCCGAATGCGATCAATCCGTATCTGTACGCGAAACTGCCCTTCGATCCGGCCAAGGACTTCGCTGGCATCGGGCTGGTGGCCTCGGTCCCGAACGTGCTGGTCGTACCGGCCAACTCAAAGGCCAATTCGGTGGCGGATCTCATCGCGATGGCCAAGGCCAACCCCGGCAAGCTGAATTACGCCTCCGGCGGCGTCGGTTCATCGCAGCATCTGGCCGCAGAAATGCTCAAAAAGTCCGCCGGGCTTGAGATGATGCATATCCCATACAAGGGCACTTCCCCGGCCGAGATCGGGCTGATGGGCGGTGAGGTTGACCTGTTGCTGGACACCACCGCCTGCCTGCCGCATGTCGCTGCCGGCAAGATGAAGGCGCTGGCGGTCGCGTCCAGGGGGCGCAATCCTGCGCTGCCCAATGTACCGACCTTCGACGAGGCCGGTGTTTCGGGCGTCTACTCGGGTGCCTGGTATGGGTTGATGGCGCCTGCTGGTACGCCGCGCGACATCGTTGAGAAACTGAATCGCGAATTGATGGCAGTGCTTGCCAGCCCCGAGGTCAAAAAGAAGATGTTCGACTTCGGTGCGGAGATCGGCATAGGCTCTGCGGATGACTTCGGCAAGTTCATGTTGTCTGAAATTGCCCGGTACGCCGAGATTGTTCGCTTGTCCGGAGCCAAGATTCAGTGAGTCCCGCAATGACGCTGTTCGAGCGCATCTGGTCGACCCATCGCGTCTTCGAGCGCGAGGACGGCCAGACGCTGCTCTACATCGAGCGGCATCTGGTGCAGGATGGTTCGGCGCCGGCCTTCGAGATGTTGCGTCAGCGCGGTCTGAAGGTCCGGGTGCCGGAGCGCGCGTTCGCCATGCCGGATCACTACGTGCCGACCGACAACCGCGACCTGTCCACGGTCGCTGATCCGGAAAAGCGGGCGATGGCGCAGGCGCTGCTCGACGATGCGGATGCGGCCGGCATGCTGCGCTTCGGGCTGGACGATCCGCGTCAGGGTATCGTGCACGTGGTCGCGCCCGAGCAGGGTCTGAGCCAGCCCGGCATGCTGATTGTCTGCGGCGACAGCCATACCTCGACGCATGGCGCGCTCGGTGCGCTGGCCTTCGGCATCGGCGCTACCGAGGTGTCGCATGTGCTGGCCACGCAGACGCTGTGGCAACGCAAGCCGCGCACGATGCGGGCCACCATCGACGGCCGGCTCGGCCACGGGGTCGGTGCCAAGGACGTGATCCTGGCGCTGATCGCCAAAATCGGTACT
>JALRBB010000456.1 GCA_023257915.1 Quisquiliibacterium sp.
GGCAGGACAACCCGGACATTCGCAAGTGGAACCTGTGGAGCTACATCGACAGTCGCGACGTCGGCCTGGCCTGCCGACTGGCGCTCGATTCGGACATGAAGGGGGCCGAGCACTGCATCATCGCAGCCAACGACACCGTGATGCGCCGCCCGAACGCGCAATTGCTGTCGCAATGCTTTCCCACGCTCAAGCTGAGCCGCGAAGTCGGCGCCAACGAATCGCTGCAATCGAGCGACCGGGCGCATGCGCTGTTCGGTTATCGCGCGCAACACTCCTGGCGGGATCAGGCTTGAACCAGATGCGCGGTCGGCAGCCTGCTGCCGACCGTTGCACACTCAGACCCCCAGGTTCACCGTCACCGCCTTGACCTGCGTGAAGCTGTCGAGCATGCCCTCAAGGGCGAACTCGCGGCCAATGCCACTTTGCTTGACGCCGCCATAGGGCTGGCCGAGCGACTGCCCCATCCCCTGATTGACCTGAACCCAGCCAGCCTGCAGCGCATGCGCAGTGCGCAGCGCGCGACCGACATCGTGGGTCCACACATAAGCGGCCAAGCCGTAGTGCGAATCGTTGGCCATCCGGATCACATCCGCCTCATCCTTCCAGCGAATCGCAACCAGCACCGGCCCGAAGATCTCCTCGCGCGCGATCCGCCAGTCGTTGGACGCCTGCGCGAAGATCGTCGGTACCGTGTAGTAACCGCGCGCAAGCGGACCTTCGGTCGGCGGCAGCCCGCCGGTGACCAGCCGCGCCTGCGGCTGCTCAAGCCCGCTACGGATGTAGCCGCAGACCCGCTTGAACTGCTTCTCGTTGATCAGCGTCCCGACATCGGTGTTCTCATCGAGCGGATCGCCCAGGCGTAACGCGCTGGCCTTGTCAGCGACCTTCTGCACGAAGTCGTCGAAGATGCTGTCGTGCACGAACAGGCGCGAACCCGCGGTGCACGACTGACTCTGGCGCGTGAAGCGCATCGACGCGAGGATGCCGTCGACCACCCAGGGCTCGTTCGCATCCGGGAACACGATCGACGGGCTCTTGCCACCCAACTCGAGCGACACCGGCACGATGCGCTCGGCCGCTGCGCGCATGATCAGTTTGCCGACCTCGGTGGAGCCGGTAAATGAAAGCTTGTGCACGCCGGGGTGACTCGACAACGCTGCACCCGCCTCTTCGCCAAGTCCGGTCACCACATTGACCACACCTGCGGGCAGAACCTCCTGGCAGACCTGCGCGATGATCAGCGGCGCGAGCGAGGCGTCCTCAGCGGTCTTCAACACAATCGTGTTGCCCGCGCAAAGCGCTGGCGCGATCTTGAGCGCCGACAATGACGCCGGCGCGTTCCAGGGCACGATCGCACCGACCACGCCGATCGGCTCGCGGCGCGTGTAGCTGAGCACACCCTCGCCGAGCGGAATGGTCTGGCCTTTGAGTTCGCCGGCGATGCCCGCGAAATACCGAAAAATATCGACGGTGCTGGCCGCCTCGCCGCGCGCCTGGGTACGCAAGGCATTGCCGGTCTCGCGCGCAATCATCTGCGCCAGTTCCTCCTGGCGTTGCGCGAGCCGCTCGGCAACCTGCATCAGCATCGCGCCACGCTCGCGCGGCGCGATGCGGCTCCAGGCCGCAAACGCGTCGCCCGCCGCCTTGACCGCGAGTTCGACATCAGCCGCCGCGCCACGCGGAATCGCTCCGAACGACTCGCGGGTGGCAGGGTTCTCGACCGGCAAGGTCTGTCCCGACAAGGCGTCGACCCAGCGACCACCGATCAACATCTTCGCGTTATGCATCTGCAGGTTCCCTCAACGGATTCTCGTTGCGGGCAATGCTACACCGCGCAGGCTGCGCGCGAATCACTCGCCGGGGTGATCTCCACGATGCATCATCGATTTGCGAAAGTTTTTCATGACGAACCCCTTGTGCGCATCCATGCGCGTGGTGTCCGCCGTTCGGATCGGTTCGTCCGATCGGAGCAAACTCCGAACGACGTCACCATATAAATAGCGTGCTCCGGAGCTGCGGTTTGAACAAGTGAGGGTGACTACGGACCCGGACTCGCTACCTAAGCAGCAGGTCGCGCCAGCCGCAACGCAATCGCGCCGGCGACCAGCCCCCAGAAGGCTGAGCCGATGCCGAACATGGTTAACCCAGAGGCGGTGACCAAAAACGTGATCAGCGCCGGTTCGCGCTGGCTTTCGTCCTTGACGGCGACCGCAAGACCATTGCCGATCGTGCCCAGCAGCGCGATCCCGGCAATCGCCAGCACCAGTTCCCTGGGAAAGGCCGCAAACAGTGCGGCAACCGTCGCGCCGAACAGACCGAGCAGCAGATAGAACCCGCCGGCGGCAACCGCAGCGACATAGCGCCGCGACGGATCCTCATGGGCTTCACGCCCCATGCAGATCGCCGCGGTAATCGCGGCCAGATTCAGGGCAAACGCTCCGAACGGTGCCAGCAGGAAGGTCACTGCACCGGTCCAGCCGATCACCGGCGAGATCGGCACCGAATAGCCGGATGCGCGAATCACCGCAACGCCGGGCACATTTTGCGACGCCATCGTCACGACAAACAGCGGTAGCGCAACGCCGAACACCGCAGCCATCGAAAGCGACGGCATCGTGAACACCGGCTCGGCGATGGCCAGTTTCAAGGGTCCGAGACGCAAGGCATCATCGAAAAAAGCGACCAGCAGTCCGACGGCCAGCGCCGCGAGCACTGCGTAGCGCGGTTGCAGCCGGCGCATCGACAGGTAGGCGCACAACATGGCAAGCACCAGCACCGGCCGCGTACCGATCGCGGCGAACGCATCCAGTCCGAATCGCAACAGGACTCCGGCTAACAACCCGGACGCCAGCGACACCGGAATCCGGCCGATCATGCGCTCGAACAGGCCGCTAAATCCACTGACGGTGATCAACACGGCCGACAACAGGAAGGCGCCGGTCGCCTGGGAGAGCGAAACACCCGATGTCGCGGTGATCAGCATGGCAGCGCCAGGCGTTGACCAGGCGGTGACCACCGGCATCCGGTAGCGCAAAGACAGCAGGATGCAGGTCAGGCCCATACCCAGACCGAGCGCGCCGATCCATGAGCCGATCTCGCGCGGCCCAGCTCCGGCCGCTTCGGCGGCCTGGAACACGATTACCGCCGAGCTGGTGAACCCCACCAGCACCGTGACGAAACCGGCGACCAGCGCCGACAGCGACGCGTCGCGGATCAGTCGCATCGCGAATTGCGTGTGCCGTTTCGGTATGCCGGGCTCGGATAGGACGATGGCCCCGCCTGGGGACCATCGACACGGTTCCTTGATATGTCAAAGGGGCACATCAACACACTCCAAATGTTCCGGAACCCTTGCCTGCCAGCCGAGTTGCTCGCTGATGCGCTGGCGAAATGCATCGCTCGCCCCGGGCTCACCGTGGCAGACGTAGACCTGCGACGGGGCGCCGCGAATCTTGCGCAGCCACGCAAGGATCTCGGCCGAATCCGCATGCGCGGAATAACTGTCGATGTTGCTGACCTGCGCGCGCACTTCACACCACTGGCCATGGATCTTGACCTCCCGATCGCCGTCGACCAGGTGCGCGCCGCGGGTTCCGCCGGCTTGAAAACCGACGAACAGAATATGGTTGCGGGGATCCGGCGCGATCTGCTTCAGGTGATGCAGCACCCGCCCCCCGGTTGCCATGCCGCTGGCCGAGATGATCACTGCCGGCATCCGCAGGTTCGCGATCGCCTTGGACTCCTCGGCAGTGCGAGACAGCCGCACCGTCTGGTACATGCCGCGCACATCAGCCACCGAAAGCCGATGCGAGCGCCGGTGACGCCGGTACAGTTCGGTGGCATCGATAGCCATTGGGCTGTCGAGAAACACTGGCAGGTCCGGAATCTGTCCGCTCTGCTTGAGCCGGTAGATCGCAAACATGATGGTCTGCGCACGCCCGACCGCGAACGACGGGATCAGCACGGTGCCTCCCTTGGCCGCTGTCTCGCGAATCACCTCGCCGATGCGCGCCTCGCCGTCGTCCGAGGCATGAAGCCGGTTCCCGTAAGTGGACTCAACGATCAGCGTGTCGGCAGACTCGATCGCGACCGGCGCGCGCATGATCGAGTCATGCGGCCTGCCCAGATCTCCCGAGAAGACCAGTGTGCGTTTGCGCCGGCGCAGGCGCACGATCGAGGCACCCAGCAGGTGACCGGCCGGCAGCAGCGCGCCATACAAACCGTCGCCAAGACTGAATTCCTCTTCGAAGGCGACTTCGCGAAATTGCTCCATCGCACGCTCGGCATCAGCCACCGTGTACAGCGGCTTGGCCTGTTCGTGACGCGAATACTTGTGCCGGTTGGCAAAGGCCGCCTCGTCTTCCTGCAGATGCCCGCTGTCTCGCAGCAGGATCTCGCACAGTTCACGGGTTGCCGGCGTCGCGTAGATCGGCCCTTTGAAGCCATCGCGCACCAGCGCCGGCAGGTAGCCGCTGTGATCGAGATGCGCATGACTGAGCAAGACCGCATCGATGCGCCGGGGCTGGACCGGAAAGCGCGCCCAGTTGCGCAGCCGAAGCTGCTTGTATCCCTGAAACAGGCCGCAATCGATCAGGATGCGGGCCCGCCCGGTGTCCAGCAGGTAGCGGGAACCGGTGACAGTGCCCGCGGCTCCGGCAAAGATCAGTTTCATCGAGGGCGCACTCGCGATTGGCTGTGTACCCTTTCGATGTTACGCCATCGTCGATCCGAAAAAAGCCAAACCGCTCGTCGGGCAGGCCAGAATCACCTGCCGCTCGGTCACTGGAAGAAGTCGCGCAGCTTGTCCATCCAGCCGCGGGTCTGCGGGCTGTGCTTTGGATCTTCGAGCGAAGCCTCAAGCTCGCGCAGCAAGTCCTTTTGCCGGTCGTTGAGCCGAACCGGTGTCTCGACGATCACGTGCGCGTACAGATCACCCGGATAGCTTGAGCGCACGCCCTTGATGCCCTTGCCGCGCAGGCGGAAGGTCTTCCCGGTCTGCGTGCCCTCAGGCAGATCAATCTCGGCGCGCCCGGCCAGCGTGGGCACCTCGACCTTTCCGCCGAGCGCTGCGGTGATCATCGAGATCGGAATCTCGCAGTGCAGATCGTCGCCATCGCGCTGAAAGACTGCATGGTCTCGAACATGGATTTCGACATACAGGTCACCAGGCGGGCCGCCGTTGATCCCCGGCTCGCCATTGCCGGCTGAGCGAATACGCATGCCGTTGTCGATACCGGCCGGGATGCGCACCTCCAGGGTCTTGGTCTTTTTGACCCGCCCAAGCCCTTCGCAGCTCGTGCACGGATCCGGAATGACCTTGCCGGTCCCGTGACAGGTCGGGCAGGTCTGCTGGATTGAGAAGAAACCCTGTTGCATGCGCACCTGGCCCTGCCCGCCGCAGGTGTGGCAGGGCTTGGGCTTGGTGCCGGGCTTGGCGCCGCTGCCATGGCAAGCCTCGCAGCTCTCCCAGCTCGGCACCCGGATCTCGGTGGCGTAGCCATTGGCAGCCTGCTCGAGCGTGACTTCCATCGAGTAGCGAAGATCCGCACCGCGATAGACATTGCTGCGACCACCGCGTGCGCCCCCTCCGGCCGCCCCGAAGATGTCGCCGAAGATGTCGCCGAACACATCGGAAAAGCCGCCAGCGCCACGACCGCTCCCAACGCCGGCGTTCGGATCAAC
>JALRBB010000159.1 GCA_023257915.1 Quisquiliibacterium sp.
TCTGTTCGATGAACTCGTCACGCTGATGCCCGAAGGGGTGCAGTTGCAGCAGGTGCGCCAGATCGAGCACCGGGTCGCATTGACCGGCATCGCCCAGTCCAATGATCGCGTGTCCGCCCTGCTCTACAACCTGGCGAACCGCTCCGAGTGGCTCGAGCGTCCTGAATTGACGGAAATCAAGGCGGTCATGATCGGCAAGCCCGAGCAGCGCGCGACGGCCTCGCAGCAGCGGCGTGCATATCAGTTTTCCCTGAACGTCGCGATCAAGGGCAAGGGCTCGCAGGAACAGGCAAAGACTCCTTCGACAGCCGGGTCGTCCGCCGGTAAGAGGGGCTAGCAATGGCGGGCATTCTGACGGCGAAAATCGAGTTCGGAGCTCTGGGCGCGCAGTTCAGGGGACTGCGTGGCAGGCATCCGGTTCAGTGGCCGGCGCTGCCGCGGGTGCTGCTGTTGATCGGCATCTTCGTCGGAGTCATTGCGTTCGCATGGCTGGCCTACTTCAGGTTCCAGATCGAGGAGCTCGAGGCAGGGCAGGCGCAGGAGGTGCAATTACGCGCGCAATACGTCGACAAGCTCAGGCAAGCGGTCAATCTGGAGGCGTTGCGAAAGCAGCGTGACGACGTCGCACAGTTCGTCAATCAGCTTGAAAAGCAGTTGCCGAGCAAGGCGGAAATGGATGCGCTGCTGTCGGATATCAACCAGGCCGGGGTGGGGCGTGGCCTGCAGTTCGAATTGTTCAAGCCGGGGCAACTGCTGGCGCTCAAGTACTACGCGGAGCTGCCGATCTCGATCCGGCTGTCCGGCAGCTACCATGACCTTGCGGCGTTCTCGAGCGACGTCTCCAACCTTGCCCGAATCGTCACGCTCAAGGACATCCACATGCAGTTGCAGGAAAAGACCGGGCAACTGAGCATGGATGTGGTGGCCAAGACCTACCGCTATCTGGATGCCGATGAAATTGCCGAGCAGCGCAAAGAGGCGGCCAAGGCGGCGAGCGGCCGGCCGCGTCCAGGGGCGACCCGATGAGCGCGCTTGACCGGTCTGGGTTGCGCGCAATGCGGCTCGCGTTTTGCGCGTTTGCGCTACCGGCGTCGCTGGTCGCTTGTGGCACTGGCGAGGAGGAATTGCGCAGCTGGATGCAGCAGCAGCGTGCCGGGATCCCGATGAAGGTGACCAAGGTCGAGGCACCGAAGAAGTACGAACCATATCGCTATCAGTCGGCAGCGCAACCCGATCCGTTCGGCGCGCCAGTCATCGTCTCGCGTGCTAGCTCGACACTGCAGCCGGACGCCAGTCGGCGTCGCGAGGCGCTCGAGAGCTTTCCGCTCGACACGATCCGGATGATCGGGCGGATCGCCAGCGGCAATCGGGAACATGCGCTGCTGCAGGTTGGCGACATGGTCTATCAGGCACGCGTGGGCAACTACGCGGGGCAGAACCACGGCAGGATCACCGGCGTGACCGAAGGGGAGGTTCGCTTGGTCGAACTGGTCCAGGACGCTGCCGGCGACTGGATCGAGCGGCAGGCTGTGCTGACACTTCAGCTGGCTGCACCGCAGGAGAGCAGGAAATGATGACGCGACGAAACGCGGGCGTACCGCTTGCGGCAGTGTTCCGAGGGTGGCTTGCCGCCATGGTGTTTGGCTTGTGGATGCCAATGGCCCTGGCGCAGGGCAATGTGATCGAGTCGGTCAGCAGCCAGCGAATGGGTGACACCACGCTGCTCAAGATCAAGCTGCGTTCTGCGCCCTCGGCGGAGCCGGCGAGTTTTTCGGTGTCTGAGCCTGCGAGGGTTGCGCTCGATTTTGCCGATGCGACGAATGGCTCGGGGCAGAGTGTTTTCGAAATGTCGCAAGGGCATGTGCGCAGCGTGGTGCTGGTGCAGGCTGGCAAGCGTCTGCGTGTCGTTGCCAATCTGCGTCAACCAGCCTCGCACAAGACCTCGGTCGAAGGCGACATGGTGCTGGTCGAGCTATCGGCGACCGCAGGCGATCAACTCACCCAGGCCGCAGCGCCTGCCTATTCATTCGCGCAGGCCGCCAGGGCCAGCCCCAACCCTGCGAGCAGTAGTGGCCGCCGACGCATGGATGTAGCGAGTTCTGCATGTCACTTAAGGCAACGCTTGTCTGCAGCGGCACCCCCTCAAGGTGCCGGTGTCG
>JALRBB010000486.1 GCA_023257915.1 Quisquiliibacterium sp.
ATTGATCCCGGCTTCGGCCAGGGCCGTTGCAAGCGGGTTATCACCGACATTGCCCGGATTGGCCAAAAGACCGGATCCCGACGAATCGGTGGGCGCCTGCATTCCGGAGCCGTCCAATGCCTGCGCCGCACCCCAGCCAAGCGGGATCGACTCGACCTGGCGGCAACCCCTGAAGATCCCGAACAAGCCGCGGCGGGGTCTCCAGTCGTGCAAAGAGTGGGTATCGGCCGCCTCCCAGCGCTCGAGTTCGGGCGCCATGACGGTTGCGCCGCGTTTCTTCAATTGCTGGAACCAGGTCTGCGGACCTGCCGCCGGATTGCCAAAACACAGGCTGGGCAACAGATACAGCGTCATGTCCATCCCGCGCGGCCCGCGCACGAAGGGATCCAGCGATGCATCGACCACCTCTTTCAATCGCAGCCGATCCTGACCCTCCCACCGGCGCGTGAGATTGGCGAAGTCCTGCTCGTCGGGAAGCGCGAACGCGAAGAAACGCCGGTCGTTTGCGCGAGCCACCTCATTGGCGACAGCCCCAAGGCCAAAGGTGTCGACCGCGCGCTGCATGACTTCCTGACTGGTCGCAAGCAGTGTTTTGTACGCGTCGCGAGCGAGAATCTCTTCGCCGGCGGTGGCCTCAGTGACCTGACGGGTGCTGCGCGCGAGGTCGGCGCTGATTGCCAGCACCGATGCGACCGGCGGGTATGGCGCCGCCAGGACTGAGGCGCTCGTCGTGAAGCTTTCGAAGTATTTGGCCCAGGACGCCAGCGTGACCGCCTGCGCGATCGCGACTTCCTGTGCAACGATCGCGCGGTTGGCATAGGCGTGGTAGTTCATCACCCGGGCGCGCCACAGCGCCGCGCTCCAGGCCGCGGCATCGGCTGCGTTGTCGAGCCGGTGCCGCGTCGAGGAGATCTGCGCGGTACTGAACATGAAATACGCGCCGAGCGCACCGGCAAACAGCAGTACCAGACTCAGCACCAGGGCCTGGCCAGACTGCGCAGATCGGATGCGGCTCATCACGATCTCCGGCTCAGGGACGATTGCTGGCGTTGAAGTTGTCCAAGCCCTTGCGCGCGTTTGCATTGGTCTGCGCGGTGCTGGCGTTGCCCTGCGCGTTGCTGATCGCGGTGGCTGCATCCTGACCGGACATCTCAAGCGCCAGGCCGGCTGTCTGGTTACGAATGGTTTGGCCGAACAAGGTGTAGATGCCGATTGCCGCGACCGCGATCAGCGCGACGATCACGATGTACTCGGTCATGCCCTGGCCGCGCTGGACGCGCCCGCTCGAGGCTGCGGTTGTGGCTCGCGGTGAAAGAACTGGCGTGAAACTCTGGCTCATGAATGACTCCATCAAAGTGTGTTTCGGTGTCATTCATTGAACGATTCAAGGGGCCTTGCTGCCTATTGCGCAGAGGTGCTACGCCCCTTCGTGCGGTGGACCTAGGCGGTCGCGACCGCCCGATCTACGGAACGCCAATCGACCAGCCTAGGTCGTCGGGATGGCATAGTGACGCCGCCGCAGACCGCGTATGCACAAGGTGATTGAATGGACTTCGAACTGACCCCCGAACAGCACACTTTTCAGGACTCGGTGCTGCGATTTGCGCGCGAACGACTCGCCGATGGCGCCCTGGAGCGCGCGCATGCGGTCGATTACCCGTGGGATGTCGCGCGCGACATGGCGCAGATCGGCCTGCTGGGCATCACGATCCCCGAGGCAGATGGCGGTCAGGGCGGCACGCTGATGGACGCGGTGATCGCGATTCAGGCGATCGCGTCCGTGTGTCCGCGCAGTGCGGATGTGGTGCAGGCGGGAAACTTCGGGCCGGTTCGGGTGTTCGCCGAATACGGCACCCAATGGCAGAAAGAGCGCTATCTGACCCGAATCCTGGCCGGCGAGGGATTGATCTCGGTCGGCATGAGCGAACCGGATGCAGGCTCTGCAGTCACCGAATTGAAGACCACCGCGACCCCCGATGGCGACGGCTTTCGCATCAACGGATCGAAGGTGTTCAGCACCCACGCCCCGTATGCCGACGTGATTCTTGCGTATGTGCGCTACGGGCCTGGCGTCGATGGCATCGGCTCGGTGCTGATCGACACGAAATCCGAGGGCTTTCGCTACGGCAAGGTCTCCAATTTCATGTCCGGGGAGGAGTGGCGACAGATGTTCTTCGAGGATGTCTACGTTCCGCCGGAGATGGTGATGCTGCGCGAAGGCGGCTTCAAAAAGCAGATCGCCGGCTTTAACGTTGAGCGCCTCGGCAACGCCTCGCGCTCGCTGGCGCTGGGGCGCTATTGCTTTGAGCAGGCGCGCGACTGGGCACTGCAACGCAAGCAGTTTGGCAAGCTTCTGGGGCAGTTCCAGGGAATCCAGTGGAAGTTTGCCGAGATGAAGATCAAGCTGGAAGCCGCGCAGCTTTTGCTCTACCAGGCTGCGAGCCGTGCCGACAACGGCATCCCATCGGCGGACGACACCGCAATCGCCAAGCACGCCTGCAATCAGTGGGGGTTCGAGGTCGCCAATGAAGCCATGCAGATCCTCGGAGGGGCCGGCTACAGCCAGGATCTGCTGCTCGAGTACTGCATGCGCCGCTGCCGCGGCTGGATGATCGCCGGCGGGTCGCTGGAGATCCTGAAGAACCGCATCGCCGAAGGCGTGCTCGGTCGGTTGAAATCATGAGTGACGACTGGATCCGCGCGCTGCTCGATCCTCGTGCAGTGGCCCTGGTCGGTGCCTCTGGCGATATCCGCAAGAACACCGCGCGTCCGCAGCGCTTTCTGACCGCCTGCGGCTGGCAAGGCCGGATTCTTCCGATCAATCCGGCCCGCCCGGAAATCCTCGGGCTTCCCGCGTACAAGTCCCTGCTGGATGCGCCAGGCGAAATCGACCAAGCCTTCATCATGCTCGGCGCCGATGATGTTGAAGGCGTCATTGAGCAGTGCGCGCAGCGCGGGGTGCCGGTTGCGACCATTTTCTCCGATGGCTTTGCCGAGATCGGCGGCGATGGCATCGCCAAGCAGGCACGGCTTGTCGACACGGCGCGCCGCCTCGGCGTGCGGTTGCTCGGGCCCAATTGCATCGGCCTGATCCGCTCCGACAACGGGCTGGCGTTGACCGTCAACGCCGTTCTCGATACCGACCGGCCGCGTCCGGGATCACTCGGTCTGATTTCGCAAAGCGGTTCGATGCTCGGTTCGATCATGTCGCGCGGACTGGCGCGTGGCCTGGCCTTCTCGACCATGGTCTCGGTCGGCAACGAAGCGGACATCGGCGTTGCCGAACTGATCGAGGTGCTCATCGACGACCCGAAGACGGAAACGATCCTGCTGTTTCTGGAGACCTTGCGCGATGCGCCTGCGTTCGCGCGGGCGGTTGGCAGGGCTCGTGCCGCCGGCAAACCGGTCGCGGCCTACCTGCTGGGACAGTCCGCCATCGGCGAAGCGCTCGCCCAGTCGCACACCGGCGCGATCGCCGGATCGGGTCGTGCGCTGCGCGCCTTTCTCGCACAGTGCGGCGTGATCCAGCTCTCCAATCTGGAGGCGCTGCTCGAAGGCGCGGCGCTGTTCGCGCAGACCTGCCGGCCGATGCGCGAGACGCCGAACGCGGGTGATGAGGCCCCCGGGTCTCGCCCCCGCCCGCGAGTGGCGGCGGTCACCACCACCGGTGGCGGCGCCGCGATGGTGATCGATCAACTCGGCTTGCGCGATGTCGAACCTGCCTGGCCGGACGATGCACTGCGCAAGCTGCTGGCCGGCCAGATAGAGCTTCGCGATGCACCGATCATCGACCTGACGCTGACCGCGACCGCTGACAAATACGCCGCAGTGCTGCAGGCGCTGGCCCGCTGGCCGGGGTGCGACGCAGTGCTCGCGGTTGTTGGTTCGTCGGCGCGCTCCAAGCCGGAGTTGGCGGTCGAGCCGATCGTGGCGGCAGCCGCGCGATGGGACGCCCTGGGTGGCAAGCCACTGGCAGCGTTTCTTGCGCCACAGGCCGAGGATTCCCTGCAGTTGCTCGCCAATGCCGGCATCGCCGCGTTCCGAACTCCGGAGGCTTGTGCCGACGCGCTGGCAGCGACCCTCGCGATACGTCGCCAGCATGCACCCGCCAGTTCGGAGACTGCCCCGACCACCGACGCGGCGCTCGCGCAGCGCGTCGCGACCGCGTTGCGCACCTTGCGCGATCAAGCCGGCGACGCTCCCGACGAAGCGCACTGTTATCCATTGCTCGATCTGCTCGGCGTACCAGTCGCCCCATGGCGATTTGAGCCCGACGACGCTCATGCCCGAGCCGAGCAAACGCTGCCAGATTCCCTGCTCGAACAAGTTGCTGACTTGTCGACCCCGTGGGTGCTGAAAGCCTGTTCGGCAGATCTTCCCCACAAGACTGAAGCCGGTGCGGTCGCGCTTGGCATCGACGGCGCTGACGACTTGCGCGAGCGCGGTCGCCGGATGCGCCAGAGCATCTCCGGCTACGCCGCTGCGGCTAAGGTGCGCGGCTGGCTCATCCAGCAGCAACTGGCCAGCGAAGGCGAGGTGCTGCTCGGCTATCGGCGCGATCCGGTCGTCGGTCCGATCGTGGTGCTCGCAGCAGGAGGCATTGAGGCCGAACTGCTCGACGACGTCGCGGTAGCGCCCGCACCGGTCTCGCGCCAACGTGCTGCCGAAATGGTCGGCGAGTTGCGACTGCTCAAAAAGCTGTCCGGATTTCGCGGCCGTCCGGCGGGCGATCTCGACGCTTTGGTCGACGCCATCTGCGCGTTTTCCTTGCTCGGCCTGGATCCGGATGGGATGCTTGCCGAGGCAGAGATCAATCCGTTACTGGTCCGCCGGCAGGGACAGGGCGTCGTCGCGGTCGACGCTCTGCTTCGGTTTGCCGAACCGCCGTGCCCGCAGCACCACGGATCGTAAACAATCCACACTAGCGAGATGCAGGAGATCCCGATGAAACAGGTTCGTTCCTCAGCGCAGCGCGACGACAAACCGACTAGGGTCGACTCGACCCGTCGTCGCGTCGCATTGGCCGGTGCGGCCGGGCTTGCGATGGCGCCGTTTGCTTTCGCGCGCAACGCGGCCGCGCAAAGCAACTGGCCCAGCCAGACGATCAAGATCATGGTCGGCTTTTCCCCGGGCGGCCCGACCGACACCGTCGCGCGGCTACTAGCAGCCAAAATGCAGGAGCGCCTCGGACAAAGCGTGATCGTCGAGAACAAGCCCGGTGCGGGCTCGCATCTGGCTGCCCGCCTGATGCTACAGGCCCCCTCAGACGGCTACACGCTGATGCTCGGCACGGTCGCCAACGCCACCGGAATGTCCGTCTACAAGAAGCCGGGCTACGACATCCTCACAGACTTTGAAGCGGTCGGACAGTTGATGAGTGCGCCCAGCGTGCTGGTCGCGGCGCCGAACCTGGGGGTTGCCACGCTCAAGGATGTGCTGGAACTGGCCCGCAAAAAGAACGGCGACATGACCTACGCCTCGTCGGGTGCCGGCGCGTCGCCGCATCTGGCGGGCGAGATGCTGCAATTGCGTACCGGTGTGAAGATGACGCATGTGCCCTACAAAGGGGCAGGTCCGGCGCTGCAGGATCTGATCGGAGGTCAGGTCGACATCGGATTCATGACTGCGGTGTCTTCGGTGCCCCTGATCAAGTCGGGGAAACTCAAGGCAATCGCCGTGGCCGACGGCCATCGCATCGACTCGCTGCCGGACGTGCCAACAGTTGCGCAAGCCGGAGTGCCGGACTTTGAAGTCAGTTCCTGGAGTGGCCTGTTCGCACCGAAGGGTACGCCGCTGACAATTCGCACCAAGCTCAGCGAAGAGATCAAGGCCATCGTGGCGATGCCGGATTTTCGCGAGCGTCTGACCGCCACCGGCTCCGACCCGGTGGGTAGCTCCCCGGAGGAGT
>JALRBB010000162.1 GCA_023257915.1 Quisquiliibacterium sp.
GCCCAGGCAGCCGCGAGCACACCGAGCGCGCCGAGCAGAAAAAAGCCCCACTGCGGAATGCGCAGGTCGGAGGTCAGCAGGTTGGCGGTGCGCATCTCGAATGCCGCCTGCAACGCGAAATAGGCAAAGCCGAGCATGAACACCAGCAGCAGTCCGGTGGCGAACAGGTCAAGCCGGCGCTGCCCGCGGCTGCGCAAACGCTCCCAGACCAGGTCGACCTGGATGTGCGTGCCGTGATAGCAGGCGCAGCCGATGCCCCACAGGATCGCGACGCCCTGCACCAGCCGCGAGAAGTCATACCAGTCCGGGATTGCTGTATCGAAGAACTTGCGCAGGATCACCATGACGAAGGTGAGTACCGCTACCGCGAGCAGGAACAGTCCAGCGATCTTCTCGATCGCGGTGACGGTCTTGAGCATCGGCGCGTGCATCGGGCCGGCCCGGCCGGCCCGTGGCCTCACTCGTACAGAGCCTTCTGGCTCGTCAGCGCAGCCTTCAGCTCGGCCAGTGCCTTCTTGCCATCACCGCCGGCCTTGTCCACGTCGGCGATCCAGCCCGCGTACACCGGCTCGGCTGACTTGCGCCAGGCCGCCAATTCGGCCGGAGTCAGCGTCGTGATCGTGTGGCCCGAGCCCGGCGCCTTGAGCTTCTGGCGACCGGCGTCCTCCCAGCGGGCCCATTCGGCTCCGACCTTGCGGGCGGTCTCGGTGTTGCAGTGCTTGTCGATCGCCTTTTTTTGCACGTCGGTCAGCGCGTTGTAGCGATCGACGTTCAGGATCGTCGCAAAGGTGGCCACGTACATCGGCGCGTCGATGTGGAACTTCGTGATGCCGTCGATCTTGAAGTTCATCAGCGATGCCCACGGGAACGTGATCGCGTCTGCCACGCCGCGCTGCAAGGCTTCGCGCGCCTCAGGCGCCGACACCTGCACCGTGGTGGCGCCCAGCGAGTTCATCCAGCGTGCCATCGTCGCGTGCGCCGGGCGGATCTTCATGCCCTTGATCTCCTCGGGCGAGCGGATCTCCTTTTTCGAGTGCAGCGACGCGACATCATGCGCGAACATGAAGCACATCTTCACGCCGGGCATGTCCTTGGCCGCATACGGCCGGTACCACTGGTCGAAGGCCGCCGAGCCGCCGGCCGCGTTGCTCATCAGGAACGGCAGCTGGCCGGCGTTGGAGACCAGCATCCGGCCGGCCTGGTAGCCGGTCGAGATGTACGCACCCTCGGCGATGCCCTTGATCACCATGTCGTAGTGATCCGGCGCCTTGCCGAGCTGCTGCGCCGGAAACACCGAGATTTTCAGCGTGCCACCGCTGTCCTTCTCGATCTCCTTGGCCCAGTCGGAGTAGATCTTTTGCAGCGGATGGGTGGCTGGCACCCAGTGCGAGAACTTCCACTCGACGGTCTGGGCCTGCGCCAGCGGCGCGGACAGGGCAAGCAGCGCGCCGAACGAAGCGGCGGCCAGAGAGCGACGGGGCTGGGTCATGCAAGGTCTCCTCGGATTGTCATTGTGTTGGGGCGGCTGCCATGCCTTTCCGTCCAATGGCGGGCGCAACGGCAAACTTAGCAGGAAGCTCGCGGGCGCGAAACGGTTTTTGGCGTTCAGGGCTGGTTCGGCGGCGAGTTTCGTCAGCCTAGTTCGGCGGGCGGGACACCGCCCCACGCCATTGCCAAGTACTGCCGCTTAGCCTTGGTGGCCCTTGCATTCGCGCGTATCGGTCAGCTGCGTTTGGCTTCGCGCCCAAAAAACCGGATCGGCTGCTCGCGCAGCGGCGGCAGCGGCTGGCCGAGCGCGCCGGCCAGCGCCCGGCCATCGGGGTCGGCCAGGGCCGCCTCGCGCGCCCGGCGGATCGCCTGAGCGCGCTCGGTGAGTCCGGGCGCGTCTTCCGGAAGCGGCGGTTCGATCAGCTGCAGCATCAGTGCCTCGAAGCTGCGCCGGCCGCGCAGATGGGTGTCGCCATAGCCCTTGAGCAACCGCGGACACTGCGCGATTTCGCGCGCCAACTCCAGGCTGGCCGGCATCGCGCGCAGCAGCGCGGCCTGCCAGCGTTCGATCAGCGCCTGTTCCTGCGCAAAGCGCTCGGAGCGCCGGCGCAGCGGCCTGAGCCAGGCCAGCAGCCGCAGCGCCAGGTAGCCGGGACAGGACGTGGTGTTCAATGCGATCCCGTGTGTAAGCGCTTGCTCCGACGGAGTGGTCTGCTTTCTGCGGGAGTGCCAGCGTCTGACGCGTACGGCCAGCGTCGGTGGCAGGATCGCGGCGATCTCGTCGACGCCCGGCTTTAAGTATTCGCGTACCGTCACCGGCTGCTTGTCTTGGGCGCCGAAGTCGTGGCGGATCTGCGCCAGGCGCTGCGGCTGCGACTTCAGATCGGCCACCCGGATCACATCCTCATAGGCCATCCACAGCGCGAGGAAACGAGCCGCGCTGCGACTAGCCAGCAGGTCGGTGCCGCCGGCCGCCTGCTCGGCCGCGACGATCTCGCGCACCCGGGCTAGATAGCGCAGCGCGTAGCCATCGTCCTGGTAGTCGCGCAGCCGGGCGATACCGAGCTCGGCGACCTCGGCCACCTGGGGCGGCAGGCCGCTCACACCGGTTGTACCGCTGGGCTCGGTTACACCGCTCGGCACGTTCGGAGCCAATCCGGAGTGCCCGCTACCGACACGAGCCGTCGTCGACGCCGGGTCCTGCGCACCGGCGGCCGCGTTCCCCGTCTCGCGCGCCCCTCGGTCCACCCCATCGGTCTGCGCGCGCGCACGCAGCACCGCATCGAAGCCGCGTGCAAATCCGGCCAGGCTGGCCGCCACCGTCGCGCCGCCGCCGGCGCGGATCGTCGCCTCGCAGGCCTCACGCGTCAGAGGCAGCGCCCCGGTGGCCGCGATCGCGCCGAACATCACCGACGACAGCACGGTGCGCGCGGCGGCGGTCTCGGCCGCCATGTCGAAGAACAGCGCCTCGCGCGCCAGCTCGCGCGCCGCGGCGATCATCCGCGCGTCATCGAGTCGGCCGTCGCCCATCTGCGCCTTTTCGGCGATGGTCAAAAAGCGCCCGGTGGCCGACACCAGCACCGTGCGCGAGGGCTCGACCAGCCCGCGCTCCAGCGCACGGGCAGTCTCGAGCAGTTCGGACGAGACCACCAGATCGACTTGCCCGGGCGTTGGCGCCAGGCAGAACACCGGCTCGCGGCCATCGGCTGGCGCCTG
>JALRBB010000527.1 GCA_023257915.1 Quisquiliibacterium sp.
GTGATCGCCGGGTCAGGAGTCGCTGATGCGCTGCCCGTTCTGTGACCATGAGGACACCCAGGTCGTCGATAGCCGCGAGTCCGACGATGGCGACAGCGTGCGCCGTCGCCGGCGCTGCTCGAACTGCGACAAGCGCTTCACGACCTATGAGCGGGTTGAACTATCGCTGCCTGCGGTGGTCAAGAAGAACGGCTCACGGGTCGAGTTCGATCGACGCAAGCTGCGAGCCTCGCTGCAGCTGGCGCTGCGCAAGCGTCCGGTGGCCGCCGAGCAGGTCGATGCGACGATCCATCGCATCGAGGAAAAGCTGCTGGGATTGGGGCTGCGCGAGATCGCGAGCGAGCGGATCGGCGAACTGGTGATGCGCGAACTCAAGCGCATCGACAAGATCGCCTATGTGCGCTTCGCGTCGGTGTATCGCAGCTTCGAGGATATCGACGAGTTCGCCGACGCGATCCGCGAGGTGCGTCCGCGCAAGGCGAGTCGTTCGGACTGAGACCGCATCCGGGCCCGCGTCAGCAGGCCCGCATGCGGTGGTGCCGACACGCGGATCGGCTCAGCGTTTTCCGACGCCGTCGCGAACTTGCGAGAGCGTCAGGTTTGGCGTGATTGCCTCGGGGTCGACTTTCATGTGGATCAGGGCCGGCCGATTCTCGCGGCGGGCGAATTCGAGCGCGACGTCGAGTGCTGGTGCGAATTGCGCAGTGGTCTCGACGCGAACGCCAAGACCACCGAACGCCTCGCAGAATTTGACGAAGTCCGGATTCGACAATTCACTGCCCAGTACCCGAGCCGGGTATTCGCGTTCCTGGTGCATCCGTATCGTGCCGTACATGCCGTTGTCGAACAGCACGACGACGACTCCGGCGCCATACTGGGCTGCGGTCGCGAACTCCTGACCCGTCATCAGAAAGTCGCCATCACCCGCGAAGCAGACCACCGTGCGGTCCGGTTGCGCGATCTTGGCGGCGATTGCCGACGGCACGCCGGCTCCCATCGCTCCGGAGGTCGGCGCCAGTTGCGAGCGGGTTTGGCCCTCGGCGTGGGCGGACAGCGGCGCGTAGCGCCAGAACCGGTGCGCCCAGGTGGCAAAGTTGCCGGCGCCGTTGGTGATGACTGCATCGACCGGTAGCTTTGCGCGCAGCGTCTGCACCACTTCCCATAGATCGAGCGCGGGCGACAGCTTTTGCATTGCCGGCGGACGTTTCTGCCAGGCTTCATATTCCGCGCGCGCCTGCGCCACCTGATCGCGCCAGGCGGACGAGTCGAGCTTGATCTGGGCCAGCGCCGCTGCCATCTCGGGCATTCCCGAGTTGATCATCACCGCAGCCTGATAAACCCGCCCGAGTTCCTCGGCGCCCGTATGCACATGGACCATCGGCTGGCTGGGCACCGGAATGCTGAACAGCGTGTAGCCCGAGGTGGTCATCTCCCCAAGACGCGGACCGATCGCGAGCACCAGATCAGACTCACGAACCCGCGCGGCCAGCTTCGGATTGATGCCGATGCCCACGTCGCCGACGTAGTTCGGATGGTTGTTGTCGAACAGATCCTGGAAGCGGAACGCACAGGCGATCGGCAGCGCGTTCGTGGTCGCGAAGGTTTGCATGTCCTGCACCGCCTGTGGATTCCAGCCGCTGCCACCCAGAATCACGATCGGACGTTTCGCGCCTTCCAGCATGGCGCGCACGCGGGCCATCTCGGTCGGCGGCGGTGCGGCCCGCACCGGCGTGAACGCAGCAGTGTCGGGAACGGCGACCTGCTCGGTCAGCATGTCCTCGGGCAGCGCGAGCACCACAGGGCCGGGCCGGCCACTGGTGGCGGTCTGGAACGCATGGGCGATGTACTCCGGGATGCGGTCTGCGCGGTCGATCTGCCCGACCCACTTGGCCATTTCGCCGAACATCCGGCGATAGTCGATTTCCTGGAAGGCTTCGCGCTCGATGCAGTCGTTGGCGACCTGGCCAACCAGCACGATCATCGGTGTTGAGTCCTGGCGGGCGGTATGCACGCCGACCGACGCATTGGTTGCGCCGGGGCCGCGGGTGACCATCAGCACGCCCGGCTTGCCGGTGAGCTTTGCGTAGGCATCGGCCATGAAGGCTGCGCCACCCTCTTGGCGGCAGATCACGAACTGGATGCTTTCACGCTGATTGTGCAGGCCATCAAGGACGTCCAGGTAACTCTCGCCTGGAACGCCGAACACCGTGTTGACGCCGTGAATAGCCAGCGCATCGGCGAGCACGTGGCCGCCGCTTCGGGTGGCGGATGGCGATTGTTTACCTGCGGTCATCGGGAAAGTTCTCCATGGTTCGTCTTGTGGGAATGTTGAATTGTTGCGCGGATGGCGATTGCGAGGCGCATGAGCGCAGGCGGTATCGGGTTTATCATTTCAGGCGCAGCGAGCCGCTGAAGCTTACCGTGACCGTGGTCTGGCCTGGCTGCATCGGCACCGTAGGCATCTCAGCGGCTGCCGAAAGCGCGGTGCGTGCCATCGGCACCGGACGCGCGGACTGGCTCTTGTTGTAGCTGGCCTCGATCAGTTCGACGTCGCGAAAGCCCAGCGCCCGGGCGGCTTCGCGGGCATTTTCGTAAAAGCGCTCGGCCGCTTCGCGCATCAGCGTCTTCTCGATCTTTTGGCGGGCCGACGGCGACAACGAAAATCCGATCGAGCCCAGATGCATACGTCCCGACAACGTGCCGGTGGCGCGTGAGACCGCGTCGATGTCGCTGGACTGGGCCAGCAGCTCGGCGCGCACCCGCCAGGATTCGATTGCGCCGTCGCGCGTATGCCAGGGGTAAGTGGCGTAGTGGCCGGAGCTGACGGTCAGCGCCTTGTCCGCCTTCAGATCGACCAGTGCGGAGGCAAGCACCGCATTGGCTTCGGCCTGCACCGCGCCGGGCTGAGAGCCTTCGCGTTCGATGATGAAGACCGCGGTGGCGGTGTCCTTGGCCACTTCGGTGCTGGCCTGGGCCTGCATTCTGAGGACCGGACCCTCGGGGTTGGCGGGCTCCTGAGCATGGGCCAGACCAGCAGCGATCGCTACGAGAGCTGCACTGGTAAACCTCAGCGCGCGTTTCACGGACAGGCTAAGACGCGCCTGCATGAGCATGTTCGGAGGTGTCGTCATTGCACGCATTCGCGATCTCCTGGAGTGTCTTGCTTGGGTCGCGTGACAGACCGGTCGGGCAAGCGATCCGGAACTTCGAATGGTACTCGGTACAATCCTTGACGATGTTCACCGAAGCCGACCACGATTTCATGACCCGGGCGCTGCAGCTGGCGGCGCTCGGGTTGAACACCACGTCACCGAACCCGCGCGTGGGGGCGGTCGTTGTCAAGGACGGTCAGATCGTCGGCGAGGGATGGCATCGCCGGGCTGGTGAGCCGCATGCGGAGATTGTTGCGCTGGCGCAGGCTGGCGCTCGCGCGCGTGGCGCGACGATCTACGTGACTCTGGAACCTTGTAGCCACTTCGGGCGAACGCCGCCATGCGCGCAGGCTCTGGTCGAAGCGCGCATCGCGCGTGTGGTGGCCGCGATGGAAGATCCGAACCCGCGGGTCAATGGTCGCGGTCTCGGCATGCTGCGAGACGCCGGTATCGATGTGCGTTGCGGGTTGCTGCAGGCACAGGCCGAGGCCTTGAACCCGGGCTTCATCGCCCGCATGTCGCGTGGCCTTCCCTGGGTGCGCATGAAGCTGGCTGCGAGTCTGGATGGTGGTACCGCGTTGCCCAACGGCATCAGCCAGTGGATCACCGGCGAGGCCGCGCGCACCGATGGGCATGCCTGGCGTGCCCGGGCCTGCGCGATCTTGACCGGGATTGGCACGGTGCGCGACGATGATCCGCAGATGAATGTGCGGATGGTGTCCGCCGAACGCCAACCGATGAAGGTACTGGTCGATTCGCGGCTGGAGGTCGATCTGGACGCGAAGATTCTGAAGGGCGCGCCCACGCTGGTGGTTTGCGCGACCGACAATCCGGGCAAGGAGCAGCAGCTGCGCGATCGCGGTTGTGAGGTCCTGAAGCTGGCCAATGCGCGCGGCAAAGTCGATCTGCCGGGTCTGATGCGTGAACTGGCAGCCCGCGAGATCAACGAATTGCATGTCGAGGCTGGTTCCAAGCTGAACGGTTCGCTGCTGCGCGAGGGCTGCGTTGACGAGCTGCTGCTGTATCTGGCGCCGTCGGTGCTGGGTCGTGCAACCGGCATGTTCGAACTGCCGGCGCTGGACCGGCTGGAAGATCGCTGCCGCTTGCGGTTCGAGACGGTCGAGATGATCGGAACTGACTTGCGGGTTCTGGCGCGCGTCGATCGCGATGCGGTGCCGACTGCTGAACACTGAGACGAGGAGCGTCGATGTTTACCGGAATCGTGGCCGCGGTTGGCCGCATCGAGCGAGTCGAACCACTTGGCGACGGGCTGCGCCTGGTCGTGGACGCTGGCGCGCTGGATTTGAGCGATGTTGCGATCGGCGACTCAATCGCGATCCAGGGGGCCTGCATGACCGCGGTCGCGATCGACGGAAATCGTTTCACGGTTGAAGTCTCGCGCGAAAGCCTGAATCTGACCGTCGGGCTGGACGCGCCTGGCGAAGTCAATCTGGAAAAGGCCTTGACGCTCGCCGATCGGCTGGGAGGTCATCTGGTCAGCGGGCATGTGGACGGGCTCGGCGAAGTGGCGCGTTTCGAGCCGGTCGGCGAATCCTGGCGCTTGGACATCCGGGTGCCTGCTGCTCTGTCGCGGTATTTCGCCTACAAGGGTTCGGCAACCATCAACGGGACCAGCCTGACCGTCAATAGCGTCGTCGACGAGCCGGGCGCGGCGGTGATCAGCATCAACCTGATTCCCCACACGATCTCGGTGACCACCTTGCGCCATCTGAAGCTTGGCGATCGCGTCAATCTGGAGGTGGACCTGATCGCGCGTTACGTCGAGCGGATGCTCTCGCAGACCAATCTGGCTGGCTGAGGCCGGCCTCGGCCTACGGGGTCTAGAGATCGGCGAGGGGCGTGTTGACCGCGCTCTCGTCGAGCAGATCCATCACGTCGAGCAGCTTGGCCAGCGAGGCGTGCAGTTGGCGCAATTCATCCGGATTGAGTTGGGACAATGCGTCCGGCAGCAGGCCGATCAGCGGCTTCGGGGCGCGTGCGATCAGCGCCAGTCCACGCGCCGTGGCATTGAGCCGAACGACACGCTGGTCTTCGGCATCACGCTCACGCACGATCAGCCCCAGCTTGACCATCTGTTCGACCAGATTGCTTGCGGTGGACTGATGGATCGACATCGCTTTGGCAAGATCCGAGACGCGGATCCCGGGTGACTCCGACACTGTGGCCAGCGCCCATAGCTGCGAGCCGCCGATGCCGCAGGTGCGCTCGATGACCTGGAAGTGTTTTTTGACCGAGCGAAAGATCACCCGGAACTGGCGAAGGACTGCCGCCGGATTGTCCGGCGCATCCAGCGCATCGATGTTCGGCTGGGCGAGTGGCTGGGCTCCGGAGACGGGATGCGAGACTGGCTCGCCTTGGGGGCTGTGGCCGGAGCTGGATGCTGGCATGTTCGCTGTTCCTGGCGTTTTCGAGATTATCGCGCAGTTCGGGCTCAAGCTTGGACCTCACGCGGCGTCGTAGAATAGCGGGATGTCTACCGCGAGCATCCCAGAGATCATCGACGAGCTGAAAGCCGGTCGCATGGTCATTCTCGTTGACGAAGAAGACCGCGAAAAC
>JALRBB010000095.1 GCA_023257915.1 Quisquiliibacterium sp.
GCAGGATGTTGCCTGGCCGTGCAACGACACCAAGTACATCGTGCATTACCCCGAGACCCGCGAGATCTGGTCGTTTGGCTCCGGCTATGGAGGCAATGCGCTGCTGGGCAAGAAGTGCTTCGCGTTGCGGATCGCCTCGAACATGGGTCGTCAGGACGTGTTGTCCGGCGGGATCGGCTGGCTCGCCGAGCACATGCTGATCCTGGCGGTGACCAATCCGCAGGGAAAGACCTTTCACGTCGGCGCGGCTTTCCCGTCGGCCTGCGGGAAAACCAATTTCGCGATGCTGATTCCGCCGGCCGGCTTTGAAGGCTGGAGCGTGAAGACCATCGGCGACGACATCGCCTGGATCAAGCCGGGCTCCGATGGTCGGCTGTACGCCATCAATCCGGAGGCCGGCTTTTTCGGTGTCGCGCCGGGCACCAGCGCCAAGACCAATCCGAACTGCCTCGATTCGCTGTCGGGCAATGCGATCTTCACGAATGTCGCACTGACTGACGATGGCGACGTCTGGTGGGAAGGTTTGTCGGAGCCGCCGGCGCGTCTGCTCGACTGGCAGGGCCGGGAGTGGACGCCGCAGATCGCTGCCGACAATCCCGTCAATGGCAAGCCGCGTCCGGCCGCGCATCCGAATGCCCGTTTTACGGTCTCCGCGGCCCAGTGCCCGTCGATCGATGCGCGCTGGGACAGTGTCGATGGCGTGCCGATCGATGCGTTCATCTTCGGAGGCCGCCGCTCGACCACGGTGCCGCTGGTTACCCAGGCGCGCAGCTGGGAGGAGGGGGTCTACATGGCCGCCACGATGGGCTCGGAGACCACCGCCGCGCAGGCCGGTGCCACCGGCATCGTGCGCCGCGACCCGTTTGCGATGCTGCCGTTCTGCGGCTACAACATGTCGGATTACTTCGCGCACTGGCTCGACCTGGGCAATCGCCTCGCGCAGACCGGTGCGAAGCTGCCGGCGATCTTCTGCGTGAACTGGTTCCGCACCGATGAGAACGGCAAGTTCGTCTGGCCGGGTTTTGGCGAGAACATGCGGGTGCTGGCCTGGATGCTCGGTCGCATCGACGGCCAGGCGCAGGGCGTCGAGCATGTGTTCGGCGTGTCGCCACGCTATGAAGATCTGCACTGGCAGGGCCTGGAGTTCTCACGCGAGGCGTATCGCACGATCACCTCGATCGATCGCGAGGCCTGGCGCGAGGAGCTTGAGCTGCATGCCGAGCTGTTCACGCAGCTTTCGCAGGGCTTGCCGCAGACCTTGTTGCGGGTCAAGCAAACGCTGGAGCAGCGGCTGGCCGCCTGAGTTTCGACAGCCATTGCAGACGCGGCCCGGTTCGTCCGGGCCGTTGTCGTTTTCAGCGTCGGCGTCCGTGTCGCGAAGCGCTGCGGGTGGCCGGGCTTCCGGAGCGCGGGCCTGCCGGACCGCCTGACTGTGTGACGTGTGGCGCTGTGTGCAAGAATCCGATTAGCTTCCTGCCGGGCCGCGCGGCTTGCAAGATCGCGAACGCCAGGATCCGTCAGTCATCCACCGGAGAATCCGATGAACGCTGTAGTCAGTCCGGCAGCGCGCCGCGACCTCGCCTATCACCTGCACCCGACCACCAACCTGGCCAGCGTGCAGACCGAAGGGCCTTTGGTGATCACCGGGGGTGATGGCGTCTATGTGATCGACGAGTCGGGCAATCGCTATCTCGAGGGCATGGCCGGCCTGTGGTGCGCGAGCCTGGGCTTTTCCGAAGCCCGGCTTGCCGAGGCCGCCTACCGACAGATGAAGGAGTTGCCCTTCTATCACGCGTTCTCCGGCAAGGTGGCACGTATCTCCACCGAGCTGGCTGAGCGTTTGGTTGGCATCGCGCCCGAGGGGCTGACCAAGGTGTTCTTCGCCAATTCCGGTTCCGAGGCGAATGATTCGGCGGTCAAGCTGGTCTGGTACTACAACAATGCGCTGGGTCGGCCCGAGAAGAAAAAGTTCATCTCGCGAAAAAAGGCGTATCACGGCATGACGGTCGTGGCCGCCAGTCTGACCGGGCTGCCATTTGCGCATGGCGACTTCGATGTGCCGGCCCCTCGCTTCATCCACACCGAATCGCCGCACTACTGGCGCGGCGCGCGCGATGGGGAGTCCGAGGAGGCGTTCGCCGAACGGCTGGCGGCCGAACTGGAGCGGATGATCCTGGCCGAAGGGCCCGACACGGTCGCGGCGTTCATCGCCGAGCCGGTGATGGGCGCCGGTGGCGTGATCGTGCCCCCGGCCACCTACTTCGAGCGGATACAACAGGTCCTGGCGAAATACGATGTGCTGATGATTGCCGACGAGGTGATCTGCGGATTCGGTCGCACCGGCAACATGTTCGGCTCACAGACCTTCGACATCCGGCCCGATATTCTGACCTGCGCCAAGCAGCTGACCAGTGGCTATCAGCCGATGTCGGCGATGATGGTCTCGTCGACCATCTACAAGGTGCTCGAGGAACAGTCGCGCAAGCTCGGAATCTTCGGACACGGTTTTACCTACTCGGGCCATCCGGTGCCGGCAGCGGTCGCGGTCGAGACCTTGCGCATCTACGAGGAGCGCAAGCTGATCGATCATGTGCGATCGCTCTCACCGGTGATGCAGGACGGCCTGAGGGCTTTGGTCGATCATCCGCTGGTTGGCGAGGCGCGCGGCATCGGCCTGATCGGTGCGCTGGAGCTTGTGCACAACAAGGCGACCAAGACCAGCTACGACGCGAAAGCGGGCGTGGGCGCGCAGGTCGTGCGTTTCGCGCAGCAGCGCGGCCTGATCGTGCGTTCCTTGCCTGGTGATGTGATCGCGGTCTGTCCGCCGCTGGTGATCGCGCCGCATGAATTGCGCGATCTGCTCGACGGGCTGACCGGTGCGCTGAACGACACCTGGGATTGGGTCAAGGCTCGCGGCCTGGCCTGAACCCGCTCGGGCCGCCGGCCTAATCAGCTGGCGGTTCCTGCGACCAGGACGGAAGTGTGAAGCCGGTCAGCAGTGCGATCGAGCGCAACAGGGTGGCCGTGAGGGCAGCGGCCAGCAACGAAACCCAGTCGGGCGCCTGCAATGCATGCGCCCCGACCAGCACCCAGCCGCCGCAAAACGCGCAGAGCGCATAAGGCCGATGGTCGCGAAACGCGGTCGGCACCTCGTTGCACACGATGTCACGCAGCACGCCGCCGAAGACTGCGGTGATCACGCCCATTAGCACCGCCACGATCGCCGGCATGCCGGCATTGATTGCGATCTGGCTTCCGCTCGCGGTGAACAGACCCAGGCCGATCGCATCGGCCCACTGGATCGCGCGTTCGGCGAGCGTGAAGTGATTCAGGCGCAGAAAGAACATCGAGCCGGCACACAGCAGCAGCACTGCCCAAAGCCAGCCCGGATTGTCGACCCAGAAGAACGGGCGCCGGTCGAGCAGCATGTCGCGCAAGGTGCCGCCGCCAAACGCCGCGACACCGGCCACGATGCAGATACCGACCGCATCCATTCGGGCGCGCGCCGCGGCCAGCAAGCCGGATAGCGCGAACGCGATCGTTGCCGAGATCTCGATCGCGGTCACTGCGAGGGATAGCGACATGCCTTGCACGGGGCGGTCCTGTTGAGAAAGGGGGCCGGCGGTCTGTCAGTTCGCCGGGCCGGAAATTGTCGACGACAGTCGCTCGGCTTGTCGAAATGCCGCCAGCAGGCTGCGCGGGTCGGCCAGTCCGCGTCCCTGCGCATCCAGTTTGCCGGCAATGTCGAAGGCGGTGCCATGGTCCGGGCTGGTGCGAACATAAGGCAGGCCGATCGTGATGTTGACGCCTTCGTCCAGCCCGAGGTACTTGACCGGGATCAGTCCCTGGTCGTGATACATCGCGATGACGACGTCGAATTCGCGAAAACCCCGCGCACGCATGAATACGGTGTCTGGCGGGAACGGGCCCTGCGCATCGATACCATGTGCACAGGCATCTGCAATGGCCGGGGCGACGATCTCGATCTCCTCGCGACCGAACGCGCCGCCTTCGCCGGCGTGCGGATTCACACCAGCGACCGCGATCCGCGGATGCGCGATGCCGGCGCGCTGTAGCGCGTGATTGGTGATGGCGATGGTTTCGCCGATCAGCTCGCGGGTCAGGCTCGACAGGGCATCGCGCAGCGGCAGGTGGATCGTGGCCAGCACCGTGCGCAGCTCGTCGTTGGCCAGCATCATGCGCACGGGCAGATTTCCGGCGAGTTCGGCCAGCAGCTCGGTATGGCCCGGGTAGTCGTGTCCGGCGCGATGCATCGCTTCCTTGTTCAGCGGTGCGGTGACCACCGCGCGCACCTCGCCACGCATCGCGAGCATCGCCGCGCGCGCGATGCAGCGATAGGCGGCTTCGCCCCCGCGCGGATCGACCCGACCGAAGGGCAGGTCGGGCGCAACCGTGCTTGCACACAGCACCGGCACAACACGCGCCGCCTGCTCGGGCTCCGGCAAGGCCTGTGGGTCGTCGGTCGCGATGATCTGCAAGCTCAGACCCAGGCGGCGTGCCTCGCGCTCGAACAACTCCGGGTCACCGACCACGACCGCCGCTGCAGGCAGGCCGGCGTCAAAGGACTTCAGCACGATTTCCGGACCGATCCCGCAGGGGTCTCCCATCGTGATCGCGATCGGTCGTTGGGCCATCGTTAACTCCTTGCGCTATCTCGCTGTTGGCGGGCGCTCAGCCGGCAGCGCGCAGCACCGAGCGAAGCAGCACATCGCAGCCGGCCGCGAGGTCCTGCGGGGTCGCGCTTTCAATTTCATTGTGGCTGATGCCGCCCTCGCAAGGCACGAAGATCATCGCGGTCGGGCAAGTGCGCGCGACATAGACCGCGTCATGGCCGGCGCCGCTTGCCAGGCGCATCACGCTATGGCCAAGTTCGGCCGCGTCCTGCTCAATGCCGGCGACCAGGTCAGGTTCGAACGCGCAGGGTGGGAAGTGCACCACTTCATCCACCGAGACCTGTACCCCGTCTTCTTGCGCGACGCGTTGCGCGGCCTCACGCAGCTGCGCGACCATGGCCAGCAGCGTTTCCTCGCGCGCATTGCGAAAGTCGACACTGAACTCGACGCGTCCGGGGATCACGTTGCGCGAATTCGGATGCACGAACAGCTGACCGACGGTGCCGCGCGCATAGTCTGGTGACTCGGCCGCGATGCGCCGGACTTCAATGATCAGTCGGGAGGCCGATAGCAGCGCATCGCGCCGCATCGCGATCGGCGTCGGACCGGCATGTGCATCCTGGCCAGTGACGACGACATCGAACCAGCGCTGGCCCAGGGCGCCTTCAACCGCGCCGATCGTCTTGCCTTCGCGCTCGAGGACCGGGCCCTGCTCGATATGTGGCTCGAAGTAGGCGGCAAAGCGCGGCGGTGTATCGCGCCCGGCGTACTCGATGGCGGCCAGCGCCTGCGCGACGCTGATGCCGTCGCGGTCATGCTGAGTCAGGCAGTGCTCGATGCCGAACGCGCCGCAGTACACACCGGAACCCATCATGACCGGTGTGAAGCGGGTGCCCTCCTCGTTGGTCCAGATCGCGACCGCGACCGGCCGCTCGGTCTGCAATCCGGCGTCGTTCAGTGCGCGCAGCACTTCGACGCCGGCAAGCACGCCATAGTTGCCATCGAACTTGCCCCCGGACGGCTGGGTGTCGACATGACTGCCGACCGCAACCGGCCGTGCCGCCGGGTCGCTGGCCGGGTTGCCGTCTGCGTCGAAGCCATTGCCGCGCCGGCCTGGGCGAATGCCGAACACATTGCCGATCGCGTCGATACGGATCTCGCAGCCGGCTTCGCGCAGCCAGCCGACGACCAGATCGCGTCCTTGGCGATCGAGCTCGGTCAGGGCCAGACGCTTGACCCCGCCCTTGGGGGTTGCGCCGATCCTGGCCAGTTCCATCAGGCTGTCCCAGAGTCTTGTGCTATTGATCCGCGCCATCGCGTTGCCACTTTTGGGGTTCACACGTGCATCCATCGGAGCTCTCCTTGCGATTGCCTCGATTTTGGCAGGAATCTGCTTGCGTCGGCCGCAGGGCTGGAACACGATTGCGGTTTTGCCGATTTTCGGGAGTGAGGATGGACCTGATTCGAGGAACCTTGACGCAGGCGCGCGCCGCACTGGACAAGGGTGAGGTGAGCAGCGAGGAGCTGACACGGGCGCTGATCGCGCAGGCACGGCGGGTGCAACCGCAGCTCAATGCCTTCATGCAGATCGACGAGGACCATGCGCTGCAGGCAGCCCGGCATGCGGACCTTGAGCGTGACGAGGCACGCGAAGCCGACGGCAAACTGCCAGCGCTGCACGGGATCGCGCTGGCGCACAAGGACATGTTCTATCGGGCCGGCAAGGCCAGCAGCGGCGGTTCGCGGATCCTCGCCCGCGAGGTGCAGACGCAGACCTCGCCGGTTCTGACGCGACTGGACGCGGCGGGTGCATTCGAGTTCGGCACCCTGGGCATGGCCGAGTTCGCTTACGGGGTCACCGGCCACAACCATCACTACGGCGACGTCGGTAACGCCTGGAACCCGGCGCATGTGTCCGGCGGTTCGTCCAGCGGCTCAGCCTCCAGCGTTGCCGCTTGCGCGAACTTTGCGGCGCTCGGCACCGATACCGGCGCATCGGTGCGGGTGCCGGCTGCCTGCAATGGCGTGGTTGGCATCAAGACCAGTTTTGGGGCGGTCAGCCGCGCAGCGGCGATGCCGCTGTCGCAGTCGCTGGACACGGTTGGGGTGCTGACCCGTAGTGTCGAAGACTGTGCACTGATGTTCGGTGTGATCGCCGGTGCCGATCCGCAGGATCCGCCCACCAGCCAGTGGCCGTTTGGTGATGGATGGAGCTGGAGTGCGCGCACAGACCTGCGCGGTGTGCGGATCGGCGTGGCCGACAACTACGGTCATGGCGAGTGCACCGACGAGGTCGCGGCGGCGATGCGCGAGAGCCTGGACGCGATGCGTGCGCGTGGCGCGCAGATCGTGCCGGTCAGCGTTCCGGATGTGGAGGCGTTGTTGAAGCTGTCGCTGGTCGTGTTGCAGGCCGAACCGGCAGCACTGCACCGGCCCTGGATGGAAACGAAAGCGAGTGATTACTCACCCCAGGTTCTGGCAAGGCTGCAGGCGGGTCTGCAGATCCCTGCCCATGCGTACATCGATGCATTGCGGATGCGCTCGCCGCTGCTGGCCAGGATGCGCGACGAGGTGTTCTCGCAATGCGATGCGCTGCACGCGCCTGTGCTGACGTTTCCGGTGCCGACCCGCGCAGAAACCGATGTCGGCGGTGGGCCGAAGATGCCGGAGATGATTGCCGCGTTCGGACGCTACACCCGGCCGATCAACTATCTCGGCTTGCCGTCGCTGTCGATGCCGGCTGGGATGGCCGGCGGTTTGCCGGCGGGCCTTCAGCTGATCGGTCCGCGCTTTTCGGAGGCGATGCTGTTCGGGATTGGGGCCGCGTATCAGGCCGAAAGCGGCTTTCTGGGCTGGCAACCGCCGATCGCGCGCGGCTGAGAGAACCGGGGCGGGTCAGCCGCCAAGTGTCGTCGAGATCCGGCGCGCCAGTTCGGTGATTGCCGCGATGATCTGGTCGCGCCGCTGCCCTGTGAGGCCTGCTTTGATCAGGCTGACCGCGACCGCGCCGACCGAATTGGGCTGGCGGGCGGCATGGATTGGCGCGCCGAAGCACTGCATGCCTTGCGCGGTCTCTTCGTCATCGATCGCGTAGCCCCGGTTGCGCGCCAGCGCCAGCTGTTCTTGCAGTGCGTCGAGGGTCTGCACGCCATGCCGGGTCATGCGGGGCAGCGGTCCAGTGCCGAGAATGTCGCGAACCTGGGCGTCCGGCAGCGAGGCGAGCATCGCCTTGCCCGACGAGGTGCAACTGGCCGGGAAACGGCCCCCGACCCGAAAATTCACCGCCAGCGGCCGGCTGCCCTGGCGGCACGACAGGTAGACGACCTGATCGCCCTCCAGGACCGCCAGCATCACGGTTTCCGGCTCGAGTTCGGCAAAGCTTCCGGCATGCGCATCGAAGCTGCGCAGCAGGTCTGACTGCGCGCTGAACGCTTCGGCCCATTGCAGCGGTTTGAGCCCGAGACCGAACAGGCCATCCGGTTCGCGTCGGGCGAGCCCGAGGGCCACCAGGGTTGCGAGCAGCCCATGCAGACTGCTTTTGGGCAGTTGCAGCTCGCGCGTGAGTTCAGCCAGTGGCAGCGGCCGGCCGGCGGCCGCAAGCAGGTCGAGCAGACGCACCGCGCGCTCGACCGCCGGGACCAGGCGCAAGGACGCGTTTGCTTGTTCGACGGATTCCGGCATTGACAGGGTAAAGGCGAGAGCTAACAATATGCGTCATTGTTCCAAAGAATGAATGAGTGTTCAATAGGCTGAACACTCATTCATCCGCATGGTCAGCAAAGTCTTCAGAAAATCCGTCAGCAACACCTTCAGCAATGCCGCTGCCTGCAGCGGTTCGGGAGAAATCATGGGAAGTTCCGACCAGTCGATCGCAGCGCAGATGGCGTCGATCGTCAATCATTGGGTCGATGGCGCCGAATGTGCGCCGTCCGCCGACGCGCGCTATGGCGAGGTGTTCAATCCGGCAACCGGACAGGTCGCCCGGCGTGTCGCCTTTGCCAGTCCGGCCGAGGTCGACGCCGCGGTGCAGTCCGCCGCGCGCGCCTTTCCCGCTTGGGCTGCGACGCCGCCATTGCGTCGCGCGCGCGTGATGTTCAAGTTCAAGGAGCTGCTGGAGCGTCACACGCCCGAGCTTGCCGCGCTGATCACGTCCGAGCACGGCAAGGTGCTGAGCGACGCGGAAGGGGAAATCACCCGCGGGATGGAGGTTGTTGAGTTCGCCTGCGGAATTCCGCAGCTGCTCAAGGGCGAGTACAGCGAGCAGGTCGGCACCGGCATCGATATGTATTCGATCCGTCAGCCGCTGGGCGTGTGCGTCGGTATTACGCCGTTCAACTTCCCGGCGATGGTCCCGATGTGGATGTTCCCGGTCGCACTGGCCACCGGTAATTGCTTCGTGCTCAAGCCTTCTGAGCGCGATCCGTCGGCATCGCTGCTGATCGCCCGGCTGCTGAAAGAGGCAGGTCTTCCCGATGGTGTGTTCAGCGTGGTGCAGGGCGACAAGGTGGCTGTCGATGCACTGCTCGAGCATCCGCAGGTTGCTGCGGTCAGCTTCGTGGGTTCGACCCCGATTGCGAAATACATTCACGACACCGCCAGCGCACGCGGCAAACGGGTGCAGGCGCTTGGCGGGGCGAAGAACCACATGGTGGTGATGCCTGACGCCGATCTGGACCAGGCCGTGGACGCGCTGATCGGCGCGGCTTACGGCTCTGCTGGCGAGCGCTGCATGGCGGTGTCGATCGCGGTCGCGGTCGGTGGCGTCGCCGACGCGCTGGTCGCAAGGCTCGCCGAGCGGGTGCCCAAGATCAAGGTGGCCGACGGCATGGATCCGGCTGCTGAGATGGGCCCGCTGGTCACCCGCACCCACTTCGACAAGGTCAAGGGCTATGTCGACACCGGTGTCGCCGAAGGCGCGAAGCTGGTGGTCGATGGCCGCGGGCTGAGCGTCGCCGGTCGCGAGCAGGGCTTCTTTCTAGGCGGCTGCCTGTTTGATGACGTCAAGCCTGGCATGCGGATCTACAACGAAGAGATCTTCGGCCCGGTGCTGGGCATCGTGCGGGCCGACAGCTTCGATGAGGCGCTGCGCCTGATCAACGAGCATGAGTTCGGCAATGGCTGCGCGATCTTCACCCGCGATGGTGATGCTGCCCGAGAGTTCGCCACCCGGGTGCAGATTGGCATGGTCGGCGTCAACGTGCCGATCCCGGTGCCGATGGCCTTTCATTCGTTCGGCGGCTGGAAGGCTTCGCTGTTCGGCGACCATCATATGCACGGCCCCGAAGGCGTGCGGTTTTACACCCGCTACAAGGCCATCACGCAACGCTGGCCGACTGGCATCCGTGCCGGCGCCGAGTTCGTGATGCCGACGATGAAATGACCGGGCACACCTTCTAGCGACTCGGTCAAAACATTCCGCACAGACTCCGATCCGGATTTGCCGGCTCAGTAACACGGGGAACCAACATGACGCTGCAACTTAAAGAAATGCAACTGCTTCGCAACCAGGGCTTCATCGACGGCAAGTGGGTGCCGGCCGATTCGGGCAAGACCTTCAAGGTCACGAATCCGGCTTCGGGCGAGACCATCGTCGAGGTCGCGGACATGGGCGCGGCCGAAACCCGTCGCGCGATCGACGCGGCCAACCGCGCACTGCCCGCCTGGCGTGCCAAAACCGCCAAGGAGCGTGCGGCGATCCTGCGCAAGTGGTTTGATCTGATCAATGCCCATGCCGATGATCTGGCGCTGCTGATGACCTCCGAGCAGGGCAAGCCGCTGGCCGAGGCGCGCGGCGAGGTCACCTATGGCAACTCGTTCGTCGAGTGGTTCGCCGAGGAAGGCAAGCGGGCCTACGGCGATGTGATCCCGTCATTCGCGCCCGATCGGCGCGTGCTGGTCGTTAAACAGCCGATTGGGGTGTGCGCGGCAATCACGCCGTGGAACTTCCCGATCGCGATGATCACCCGCAAGCTCGCGCCGGCCTTCGCCGCTGGCTGTACGGCTGTTGCCAAGCCGGCAGAAGCCACGCCGCTGTCGGCGCTCGCGCTGGCGCAGCTCGCGCATGAGGCGGGCTTTCCGCCGGGCGTGTTCAACATCGTCACCGCCGACGCGCCGAATGCGCCCGAGATCGGCGTCGAGTTGTGCACCAGCCCGATCGTTCGCAAAGTCTCGTTCACTGGTTCGACCGAGGTTGGCCGCATCCTGTTGCGCCAGTCGGCCGATACCGTCAAGAAACTGTCGCTGGAGCTCGGTGGCAACGCACCGTTCATCGTGTTCGATGACGCCGACCTGGATGCCGCAGTCGAGGGCGCGATCGCGTCCAAGTACCGCAATGCCGGCCAGACCTGCGTGTGCGCCAACCGCATCTACGTGCAGGATGGCGTCTACGAGGCCTTCGCCGAGAAGCTCGCGGCGAAGGTCGCGCAGTTCAAGGTTGGCCCCGGCACCGAGCAGGGCGTCACGATCGGTCCGCTGATCGAGCCGGCTGCGATCGACAAGGTCGAGAGCCACATCGCCGATGCGCTTTCCAAGGGCGCAAAGGTCGCCGTTGGCGGCAAACGCCACGAGCTCGGCGGGCTGTTCTTCCAGCCGACGATTCTGACCGGCGTCACCACCGCGATGAAGGTTGCGCGCGAGGAGACCTTCGGTCCGGTTGCGCCGCTGTTTCGCTTCAAGACCGAGGACGAGGTGGTCGCGATGGCCAACGACACCGAGTTCGGTCTGGCGTCGTATTTTTACTCGCGCGATGTGGGCCGCATCTTCCGGGTCGCCGAGGCGCTCGAGTCCGGCATGGTCTGTGTCAACAGCGGCATCCTGTCCACCGAGGTTGCGCCGTTTGGCGGTGTCAAGCAGTCGGGTCTGGGTCGCGAGGGCTCCAAGTACGGCATCGACGAGTATCTGGAGATCAAGTACCTTTGCATCGCTGGTCTGTAGCGCTCGCTAGCTGCGCAGTGTGACTCGGCTGACCGGGTCGCGCGGCTGGCGCAATGCGGCGCACGATTGGCGTGCCCCAGGCGAATCGATCCGTCAGGGCATCATGATGCATTGAGGCCGGTGCGGCGTGCTGCCGCACTGTCCGTGGAGAACTCGGGATGGAGCAGTTCGACTACATCGTCGTCGGCGCTGGTACTGCGGGGTGCCTGCTTGCCAATCGCCTGTCTGCCGATCCGTCGGTCAAGGTGCTGCTGCTCGAGGCGGGCGGCAAGGATGACTACATCTGGGTGCAGATTCCGGTTGGTTATCTGTATTGCATCGGCAATCCGCGCACCGACTGGATGTATCGCACCGAACCGGAGGCGGGACTGAACGGCCGTTCGATCGGCTATCCGCGTGGCAAGGTGCTCGGTGGCTGCTCGTCGATCAACGGCATGATTTACATGCGCGGCCAGCGTGGTGACTACGACGGCTGGGCGGAGCAGGGCAATCCGGGCTGGGGCTGGGACGAGGTGCTGCCGTACTTCCTGCGGCATGAGGACTACTACCGGCGTGACGGCGGAGCTAACGATGAGCTGCATGGTCATGGCGGCGAATGGCGGGTTGAAGGGCAACGGCTGAGCTGGGAGCTGCTGGATGCCTTTCGTGCCGCCGCTGGCGAGGTCGGCATTCCGCCGGTGGATGATTTCAATCGCGGCGACAACTTTGGCGCCGGATATTTCGAGGTCAACCAGAAGCGCGGCGTGCGCTGGAACGCGTCGCGAGCCTTCCTGCATCCGGTTGCGAACCGTCCGAATTTGTCGGTGGTCAGCGATGCGCAGGTCACCCGGATTCGCTTGCGCGATGACGGGTCTGGGCGCGTCGATGGAGTGGAATACAATATTGGCGGCCCATCTGGGAAGAGTAAGTACTCACAGGCGATGGCCGAAGTCGTGCTTGCCGCCGGATCGGTCGGCACCACCCAGATCATGGAGCTGTCGGGGTTTGGCGCGCCCTCGGTGCTGGAGGCTGCGGGCGTGAGGACGCGAGTCGAGATTCCCGGCGTCGGTGAGAACCTGCAGGACCATCTGCAATTGCGGGCGATCTACAAGGTCAGCAACGCGGTGACGCTGAATCAGCAGGCGAACAGTCTGTTCGGTAAGGCGAAGATGGCGCTGGACTATCTGCTGTTCAAGCGTGGTCCGATGACCATGTCGCCGAGCCAGCTTGGCGTGTTCGCGAAATCCGGCCCGGAACAGTCCCGCGCCAACATCGAGTATCACGTGCAGCCGCTGTCGCTGGACAAGTTCGGCGAGCCCTTGCACCGCTTCCCGGCGTTTACTGCATCTGTCTGCAATTTGCGGCCGACCTCGCGCGGCGCGATTCACATCGCGAGCGCGGACCCGGGCAAGGCGCCGAAGATCATGCCGAATTACCTGGCCACAGAGCAGGATCGACAGGTCGCGGTCGACTCGATTCGACTGACCCGGCAGATTGCTGCGGCCGATGCGCTGAAGCGCTACGCGCCACAAGAGTATCTGCCAGGACCGGCCTATCAGACGGATGAGGATCTGGCCAGGGCAGCGACCGAGATTGGCACGACGATCTTTCATCCGGTCGGCACCTGCAAGATGGGACCGGCTGGCGATCCGATGGCCGTAGTCGATTCGCGCT